>JBGSRG010000340.1:0-4371 GCA_041737685.1 Phycisphaerales bacterium
CCCCCGCAGGCGGCACGCACGGGTCAGACTCTTCCAGCCCAAACCCAGCCAGCGACGCCACGCCATATGTGGCCTTGATCGACTCCAGCGCCTCGGCAGATCGAAAGTGCCACGCCGGCCGGCCCGAACCGGCGATGCCGAGCGCATCGAGCATCGCCCGCACACGAGGCGGCGGCTCATCAGAGTTTGGCGCAGAGAACAGCAGTTCGCTCACGCTCCGGCGAACCAACTCGTCGGCGATCGCCGAGACGGTCGAGTCGATCAGCACGAACCTACCGGTCGAGAGGTCAACCACCGCGGCGTGAACGGGCGAGGAGGGCGTGTTGCCACCATCCGGGAAACTCACCGCCGCGAGCGTTGCTTGCGCGTCGGGCTGCAACAGCGACTCATCGACCAATGTGCCGGGCGTGACCACACGCGAGAGTTCTCGCTGAATGATGCCCGCGCCGTCTCCCTTGGTGCTTGCGCCCTTGCCGCCCGTCCCTTTCCCACCCTTGGCGGCCGGTCCCGCGTTCGCGGCGGCGCGGGCCTTGGCCTGTGCCGCGTCTTCAATCTGATCGCACACTGCAACCTTGAAACCCTTGTCCACTAGCCGGCGCAAGTACAGGTCGATCTGATGGAACGGCATCCCGGCCATCGGCACGCCTTCGGTCCGCTGCGTCAGGGTCAGCCCAATTGCGCGCGACAGCGTCACGGCATCATCATCAAATGCTTCGTAAAAATCGCCGATGCGAAACAGCAACAGACAATCCGGGTGCTCCCGCTTGAAGCGGTAGTACTGTCGCATCGCCGGGGTGTCGCGTGGGTCGGCCATGGGCACGCAAGGATAAGACGGCCGGGCAACACCCGTGTTTGGCCTGTCGAATCACGGCACGATCAACCCGGCACTACCATCTGGGCATGTCAAAGGGCCAGCACCTCAGCCACCACCAACAGGGCATCGTCAAGCGTTACTACGACAACCAGGACAATCTGGTCCTGGGCAAACTCTCCGAACTCGCCAGCGAGTTGTACGTCAGCACCGACGACCCAAAGAAGTCGGGCTCGCTCTGGAAGAGCGTGGCGACGGCCCTCAAGAAGTCTGCGGTCGATCCGCTCAAGGCCGCGCGAATCGTGAACGAGCGAAAGGTGGAGGAACTGGCCGCGCTGGTCCAAGCGCTCTCTCAGCCCGGAGCCAAAGTCCTCGCCGACAAACCACGGGGCTTCGGAGCTGCGAATTCGGCCCCGCCAGCTTCCCCCTCTCGCACGAACCCCGAAGCCCAATCGCAACCATCGTCTGTCCCAGCAGCAACTCCGAGCCCTGTCGCGGCCCAGCCCATCTCTCCCGACACGCTCAAGAACGCCCTTCACGCCTTCAAGAAGCGACTGAAACTCACGCGATTGGAAGAAGAGAGCCGCTTAGGCTCCAAGGTTCTTACCGGCGGGCGTAAGAGCGCAACTGTGGCCATTCAGCCGCCGCGCGACTATCCCCAGGCCGTCTGGAACGAACTCGCTTCGCAGGGCAAGATCAAGACCTACGGCTCGGGGCTTTACGAACTGATCGAAGGCGCGTGATTGCTGGTGTGGCGAGTGTCGTCACGGCGTCAATCCTGCAACTGCTCAGCAGCACTTCCGATCACGTCCGCGACCGAAACAACGCCAGGCACGCCGTCTGCCCGTGCAAGAAAACTTCGTCGCCGATAGGTCCGATCTCACCCGCCGCGAAGAAGCCCGCAAGCGGCATCGGGCCGGGCGCTGGCTCTTGGCCCTCATCCTCAAGCCGTGATGCAGTCTGCGGCGCAACTTCCTTGCCCATCTTCGCGCGAGATGGACCAGAGAGCGCGGCGGGGCTTTCAGGCGCAAACGCCCGTGCGATCATCATCGCGTCGTGATTGGGTTTCTCAAACAGACGTGTGCCCCGGCCGTTGCACGTGAACAGCACACCTCCCGCCGGTCTCTCGTGCAACTGCTGCGCGTCCAAGAGCATGGCCAGGTCTTCACCCGCCGTTTTGCGGTCGCGAACATGGAACTGCACCGTCTGCCCCACTCGCAGCAGGTCGCCCACCGCCACCGCACCCATTGATTGCTCGACACCCACGATGTTTCGGATCAAAAAATCGTCTCGTCCGAAGCGGTCTTTGTATTCGCTTACGGCCCGACCCAGGAACAGCCCCTTGCGGACCTGGTCCTTTACCTCTTCATCCAAAGAATCCAGCAGTTCGCTCAGCACATGCAGCACCGGTCGCCCGGCGAGATGCGTGACCAATTGACCCTTGCCGCCGGTGATCACCATCGGCTGGCCGATCGGCTTACAGCCCTGAGAAAGCACGGTGTCGATCTGCACATCGCCGCAAAATGAAATGCCTACACCGCCCGATGTGAAGAGCGCATCGTTCAACCCCAGCACGTTCCCGCCCGCACGGCCCGCGGCCGAAGCCATACCGCCGAGGATGGGTGAGCGTCGCGGCCGACGCGACAAGCCGCTGTCATTGTTCGGATCGAATGGCACACAGGTATCGCGTGCCCGGCCCAGCACCGGCAGCATGGTCACCACGGGCACGCTGAACGGATCGGCGAGCAGGATCGTGCCGCGATGATCCTCCTCAAAGCCCGCTTGCAGACCGATTCGTCGAAGTCGTTCCTCGGGAATCGTCTCTGCGTCGACCAGCGGGCCGGGCAGTTCTTCAATCTTGAAGGCTCGCGTACGAACCCCAGGCAGGCTCATCGCCAGAATCGACACGCCGGGCTGTCGTTCCAGTTCAGCCTCACCCCCAACCACGGCCTCGCCCGAAACACTGAGCAGCGTTCGAGGTCGAAGTTCATCGCGAACGCTCTGGATGAGTTCACGAGCCGAATCAACATGCTGCCGTGACAGAAACAGAAACGCAACGTCACACGAGCCATCGCCCGAACGTCCTGCCCGTGCCAACTGCTCAACGCACTGGTGCGCTGCGTGCCGGCCCGCTTGCCGAGCGTCGAGGTGGCCCGAGAGCGCCGACGCCAGCATCGGTCCAGCGTGAGCTGCGCCCACTCCCGCCGGTTTGCCATTGCCAGATGAGCCAGATTCTGTCACAGGCGATTGTACGCCCGGCGCTTGCGGGATAGGCTTTCGATATCGTGCCGCGGGATCCGGACCAACTCGTCGATCTGACCACCGCCTCAAGCGAGATGCACGCCGCGATCATCGCTGCCGCACTCGAGGCTCGTGGCGTGCCCGCCGTGGCCGTCGGCACCGCCGGATCAGTCTTGCAATGGGAAATCGCGGCGACGGCGCCCTTTCGCGTGCAGGTGCGAAGACAAGACGCCCAGCGTGCGCTCGAACTGCTGGCCGAGGTGCGAGAAGCCTCAATCGATATCGACTGGTCGGAGTTAGAAGAGCAGGGCGCGTTCGGGCCACCAGACCCAGACAATTCCGAGTTCGGCCCAGCCCGCATTGTCACCGCTTGCACACGGTGCGGACACGACCGACGGGCCATAGCAGAGCAAGCGCCCTGTCCGCGCTGTGGCGAGCAGGTTCATCAAAGCCCGCGCCGTGCCGGGGCGATGGCCGCATGGGTGATCGTTGTCTGCGCGCTCGGTCTGATCGGCTTGCTCATGCTGCAAGCACTCAGACTGGACGGCAGACTGCCGTTCGAGCACTGAGCCAAACCAGCGATGTGAACCACGAACCCTCAGTCGAACTGCTGACCGCTCTTCCGCGGGGCCTAGAACAATCGGCCTTGCTTCAAGCCGTCTTGCTCGAGGGCCAGCAGTTTCTGTTTGCGGTCCAGTCCGCCGCCATAGCCCCCAAGCGATCCGTCTTCCTGGATCACCCGATGGCACGGCACGATGATCGCGATCCGGTTGCGTCCGTTGGCGCGCCCGACCGCGCGCGCAGCGCCAGGCACGCCCAACTTGAAGGCAAGCCTGCCATAACTGGTGGTCGCGGCGAAGGGAATCTGCTGCAGGCTGGTCCACACGCGCCGCTCAAAGGCCGAGCCGGGCATGAACAACGTCACCGAAAAGTCACTCAACACCCCCGCGAAGTAGGCGTCAAGTTCTCGATGGGTCAGTTCCAGATGTTCGACTGCGCCGGCGTGCTGCGATGGTGCCAGTAACGATGGCGCGAGCGACATTGGTTCGAGTGAAGTTGGTGCGAGCGACAGCGAATCGCCGGTCCTCTGCAACCCGCCAGATTTGGCCTGGCCATCGGTCTGCTCGGCCACCACCGCCCGACCAAGCACTCGCGTCAGTTCGCGAGTCTGCTCGGGGAGCGCCCGCCGATCGGCGAATTCGAGCAAGCAAAGACCGCTCTGGCAGGCCCCGGCCACCATCGGCCCCAACGGCGTGTCGATCGCGCGGGTCAGAATAGGGTCCAGCCCAGCGTTGCACGCCAGCGGCTGCTCCGCGGCC
>JBGSRG010000361.1:0-3716 GCA_041737685.1 Phycisphaerales bacterium
AGCGCGACGGAACCGGGCTCGGTAAGCAGGTTCGCTGCGGCCCACGCGGCCTCAACGCCTGCATGGCCGCCGCCGATGACGACGACGTGGAAGCGACTTGATTCCGGCGATGGCGCGATCACGGCCAATCGTATCTCGACTGGGCCATCTGGCGACTGCACGAATCCTGGTCAAGCGGGCGTAGATCAGCGTGCGGACGCCTCGGTGAACTCGTCCGGCGGGGTGATCTCCTCGAGTACCACAATCTCTACTCGCTGGTTGCCACGGTGTTCGGTTCTTGTCGTGGCCCGGGGCAGTGCGGGGTCGGTTTCGCCGGCCGAGACGACGCGAAGTTGCCGCCAGACCATGCCACTCTCAACGAGCAGTTCCGCAGCGGAATAGGCACGCGCGTAGGAGAGGTCTCTCGCCACTCGAGGGTCTCGACGCGATTCGGCTGCGCTCGCGTGCCCTCGCACCTCGACCATCGAACGCGAACCTTGCAACTTCGCGGCGGTTTCTTCCAGCGTGCCCTTCGCCGCCGCAGAGATCGTCGCGGCGTTGTCGTCGAAGGAGATCACAGCACCCAGGCTTGACGGAAGCCCGGGACGAACGTGTTGGGCCCGATCGACATCGCCCTTCTCGCTGGACACGCCGTCGTCGGCCTTACCACGACGCTCTTTCAAACGACGGATCAGCGGCGCGTCGGCGGGATTCTTGGAGTTGATGTCGAGCGGGCTGTTGAAGGCGCTGCGCACCTCGATCGCAAAGTCCATCATGCGTGCGTCGACCGACTCGGTTCCGGGCGCGCCGCTTCCATCGCCGTCGCCCTCTACTCCACCGCCCTTGGGGCCAATGTTCAAGGCGAGCAGGATGACGAAGAATCCCATCTGCAGCAGCACGTTGTCGGCAAAGGAGACAATCCAACCTTCTTCATGCTCTTCGTGAGGAGCGTGCGCCGGGTGGTGCTTCTTGCCGTGCCCCTTCCCGCCACCTCCTCCACCGCCGCCGTGACCGCCATCGCCGTGGCCGCCTCCTTCACCCGCGCCATGAGCGTTGTCAGACATGTGAATGGCTCCGGGGGAGAGGAGAGGGGGTTCGGACGGCTCGTGTGCATGATCGAGCAGGTTCGAGAAACGACCGCGCTCAGCAGATGATCGATCAGCGATTCACTTCTGCTCGGGCGTTACGCGGCCTTCAGTTTGATACGCTGCGGAGTAGGAATGAACGCGGCCATCTTGTCGAGCGTCACACGCGGGTTGTCTCCCGCCTGGATCGACATGATGCCCTGGATCATCATCTCTCTGGCCAGAATCTCTTCCTGAGACCGCAGCGCGAGTTTGTCGCCTATCGGTCCGGCCAAGCAGTTGGACATGATCGTTCCGTAAAGCGTCGCGATCACGGCGACCGCGAGCATGTGTCCCATGACCTCAATGCTGCCGCCCAGCGCGCTGAACATGCCAACCTGGCCGATCAACGTTGCCACAAGACCCAACCCAGGGCCGTAGGTCTTGATCACGTCAAAGAACTTCTTACCCGCGCGGTGGCGGTCCTGCATCGCCATGACTTCCATGCGGAGCGTGGCTTCGATGGTGTCAGGATCGGTGCCGTCAACGACCATCTTCAAGCCCGTGCGAAGGAACGGGTCGGTGACTTTCTGAATGTCGGCCTCGAGCGCCAGCACGCCATCGCGCCGGGCTTTTTCGCCCAGTTGGTACATCATCTTCACGGTGTCGAGCATCTTGAGCCCGCCGCCGAAGAGGAATCTTTTGACGTATCCCTTGACGCAGACGATTTTGTCCAGAGGCACAGACATCAACAGCGCCGCGATGGTGCCGCCAATGACCATGATCAGACCCTTCTCCGAGTAGAGCGCTGCGATGTTGCCGTGTGTGGCCATCCAGAACACAACCGCCACGCACAGAAACATCAAGATCGAGCCGGCAATGCTGCCCTTGTCCATGCGTGTGCTCCGACGACCGTGCCAGCGGGGCGAATTGCCCGCTCGTCCGACCGACCGGCTCTGCAATCGACCAACCCCCGTTTGTGGTCAAGCCGGCGGCGCTGCGCAATGGTGGTTCGCGCGACACTGTGAGACGCGCTCCGCCGGCACCCCGATACTGGGGTGAAAGCGGCCGAATCGTCGCATCACCTTGGAATGCGCGCGTTCCGCGCACGCACGCCAGGCCGCATCAACCGAACACCCGCGCCAGCAGGTACACATCGACGCGCGGGACCGAACATGCAGTCCTAGAAGTCAGTGAGCGTTGCGGTGGAGGAACCCGCGAAACACGGTCAACCACAGAATCTTCAGATCGAACCCCAGCGACCAGTTCTTGACATAGAACAGGTCGTACTGCAGCCGCTTGCGCAGGGATGACTGGCCCCGCAGTCCATTGACCTGAGCCCATCCGGTCATTCCCGCCTTCACGTGCTGCCGCAGCATGTAACCGCGCCAGTCCTCGCGAAAGCGTGCGATCAGTTCGGGGCGTTCCGGACGCGGACCAACAAGGCTCATGTCGCCCAAGATCACGTTGAGCAACTGTGGCAGTTCGTCGAGACTCGTCTGGCGCAGCCAGCGACCGATCGACGTGATTCTTGGGTCATTGCGCGAAGTCCAGCCCGGCACACCCTCAGCCAAGTCAAGCGTGGAGACTTCGGCTCCGTCGTGCTCCAGTCGATCGGTCCCGGCAATCTCCGCCGCGAGCGCTGCGCGGGTTGCGCCGTCGGCCTCGTCTTGAAAGTGATACATGGTGCGGAACTTGAAGATGTCGAAGATCTGACCGCCAAGGCTTACGCGACGCTGCCGGAAGACCACCGGTCCGGGACCGCTGAACCGGACGAGCAGCGCGACAATGAGCATGAGCGGGGCGAACAGCACCATCGCCGTGATCCCAACCAAAATGTCGAGAAATCGCTTGGTGACACCGCCAAGCCCACTTGTTGGGTTCTCGCGATAGCTGAGGATGGGCATGCCGTCGAGTTCGCTCACGGCCATGTTCTGCGGCAGGTGTCTGGGATTCAGATCCGGTACCAGACGGACGTCAACGGCAAAGCGGTCCAGGCGTTGGAGCACGCCGGGAATGCTGCCAGCATGGCTGCGCGGCAAGGCCACATAGACCGCGTCGGGCTTGTTTCGCTCCAGTGCCGCTTCCAGATCCTTCAACCCGCCCATGACGGGCCGACCCTGGCACTCGGTCAGCCGGCTCTGATCAAGGTGCGACACGAAGTAGGAGATTCGGATGCCGGTCCAAGAGTTCCGCTCAAAGGTGCGAGCCACGATCTGCGCGACTCGCCCGGTGCCGACGATCGCGACGTGGCGCAGGTTCCAGCCCTGGCGTCGCAATGAACGCAGCGCCATTCTGAAGACCAACCGCTCTGCGCTCAGCATGAACGGCAAGAGGGCCGTGAGCGCACCAAGCTGAACCCGGCCCGCGTCGAGCCGAACGCCCATGATCTGGGCGCTGCCATACGCAGCCTGAAAGATCGACGATTCAACCAGATAGAGCACCGCCAGCACACACGCGAGCGACGCGAGGCAGGCCTTGAAAATCTGTGCGATTTCATCGGAAACCGAACGATCTCGCCGGGGTCGATAAAGGCCCATCCAACGCATTGCGAAGAGCGTGACCGGAACCGTGTAGAGAATCAGTGCCTCTTTGGGCGGATGCTCCCAACTCTCGGGCCACCACGTCTGCTCGATCATCGATCGGCGCACACCCCACGCCCCAAAGCTTGCC
>JBGSRG010000436.1:0-3922 GCA_041737685.1 Phycisphaerales bacterium
TCCCCGATATTGCTGCCGACGGCATGACCGTGATACGAAGGACCTGGGGCGGCGGCAAGGACGGCGCGGAGGTCGTGCTCGTCGAGATCACTGGCGGCGGGCACACCTGGCCCGGGCGCCAACCGCCGCTAAGGGCGCTCGGTCCCTCGACCAAGGACATCTCGGCCAACGACCTAATGTGGGATTTCTTCCAGCGCCACGCGCGGAAAACGGCGCATGCAAACCCAGAAGGGCAGCACCCCGCGAAATCGCCTGGAAGATGATCCAGAACGATGCCTGTCATGCCACCCATCGGGCCGATGACTCGCACGATTTCTTCATCTCGATCGAGACCGTCTACAAGCTCGGACTGGTTTGAGCTAGGCAGACGGAATCGAAACTGCGTCCGCTTCTGGCCGCCTCTCAGAACGCCCCTGTTCACCAGTCCAAGAGAGAAGAACAGAGTGTGCGAGAGCGCGGGGGGTCTTAGTGCCGAAAGGGCGCGTTCCGCTTGGGGTGCTGCGCCCTCGGATCGACACCAAGAGCGCCGAACCCCCGCCACAGCACGCCAGAGGGCGCGACTCCGCCGCCCGGTCTTTGAACGATAAGGCCCCCGTCACCTTTGACGAGGGCCTTGAACTCGCCGCCCGATACGCCAGCCGAGGCGCTAACAAGCCAGAACGCCTCCAATAATGAGTGCGGCAAACGCGATTGCGAGAATCATCCTTTCCATTGCTTCATTCATTTCAACTCGACGGGCACTTCCTCGATCGTGCCGGTGAAGGCGAAAGGCGGCTTGTAGGTGTTGGAGACGGGCGAGCCGGTGTACATCCCCACGCCGAAGGTATCAATGCCGAAACGACCGGGGACGGTTTTCGCGATCCGCGCCTCGCCGACTTTTTACCGTTGATGAAGAGCGTGCCGGTGCCGCCACTGCCGAGTTCGCCGCCGTCGTAGGCGAAGTCGAAGCGGACGGTGGACTTGCCGGCGGGCACGGGCTCGGGCTCGCTGGATGTGATGACGGTGCGGACTTCGTCGAACCAGTTGAAATGGTAGACGAACTTGCCGTCCTGCACATAGAGCGAGTATCGGCCTGCCGTACTCGTCCATCGATGCGGCTCGCACCAAGTTTCTTGCTCCAGCCGTCTACCGCCAGCGCAACCACAGGCCGGCGCACCTGCCATGCGAGAGCGATTTCCGAGAGTGTCCCGGCTCCGCCACCGATCGCGATCACGCCATCAGAGTTGGCGACGATCAGATTCCGAGCCAAGTTCATACCCGTGGCAAGCACGATGTCAGCGGATGAGGATGCGTCACTCGGGTCATGTCCCGGCAGGATGGCGATGGTATTGCCGTTCGCGTATCTCGCCGAAGTGCGGGCTCCATCCATCGCCGCAGCCATGACGCCGCCCAATCCGCCGGTGACGACCCGACATCCAGAGTCAACCAGCAATCGCCCGACGTCGCGTGCGAGCTCAATCTTCGGATCGTTCTGGCCGAGGTTCGAGTCTCCGACGACTGCGACCAGTAGCCGCCTGGCGGTTGTACTCACAGTCGAACCTCCTTCCCATCCGCCAACTCCTGTACGGCAGTTGCGCGGTTGGGGATGCATGAACGCCTCAACGCCCAGCGATGAGCAAACTGCCCGGGCTGCCAGGGCACGACTGAAAACACGGCGTCGAAGCCCCCTTCGGTGGTTACTGCGACTGTCAACGAATCATGGGTCCCATTCGGGAAGGCGAAGACACTGGGGCATTCTGGCCGCCCTTGATTCACGCGCTCAAGCCAGAATCGAACTCGGCGAAGTTCCCGGCGCTGCCATGTGATACCACGGCCTGCCAGCAACTCGTAGCGTTCACCGTGGCCCCCGAACGCGACACGATCAACTGGCAGTGCGGTCATTTCACTCTCGGTTAGGTAGAGACTCTGCGGCGGCGCGGCATACGAGAGTCGAGCGTGCTCAAGCATGACTCGCTGCTCCTCACGAGTGCCGCGAACAAATGACCGCCCTTGGTCGCCGCTGATCCAGTCTTGGATCTCCGCGACGCTCAACCCCTGCCCTCGCGATGGCTCAGACGCGCCGTCCAGAGGCGTGGGGTTCAACCGGAGTCCGTGTTCGGTATCGCTCACGACGGCGAGGGGAGTGATGGCCGTGGTCCCATTCGTCGGGTCTTGATGTCCGATCCGCGGCTAGAGCGGTTTCACGCGACGCACGCAAGCCCCTGACTCTCGCAGGCCGGAGATTGCCGATTGAGCGATGGCCATCACGCTCGGACGAACGCCGGACTCGCTGCGCCGTGGCGCAACTTGCCGGCGGTTTCCGCGTCGTGATCGGTGCTGGCACACCCCAGCCTCGCTGAATGCTCACACGCAGCCATCAGCACACCCGCCCTTCAGAAAGTTAGGAGCATTCCCATGTTGCATTCACCTCGCACGGCTAGTTCTTCTCGACACCCATTCGGCCTTGCGACCGCGAGCGAGCTTCTGGCGACGGCGGGCCTCGCGCATCCGGCGCTTGCCGAAGTGTGGTCTTGGAACACGGGCAACGGCAACTGGATGACCGCGAGTAACTGGTCTCCCAGCATCGTGCCGGGGTTTGATTTCATGGTGTACAACGACATCCGCATTGGCGATCTGCCCGGCGTGCAGAACAGCACGGTGTTCATGAACAACGCGCCCGCCGCAGGCGCGCTCCTCTTCAACGAGCTCCAGATCTCAAACGGCATGACCCTGGACATGAACGGGCGCGAACTCGGCGGCCTCACCGGCACCGCGACCCTCTCGGGCGCGAACAGCCGGTTGATCGTGCGACCAAGCGTCGGGCCCAACTTTCACGATTTCACCTCCCAGATCTTTCAGCTCAACTCGGGCACGCGGCTGACTTTCGCCGACAATGGCCGCATGCGAACAGGCTTTCTCGATTCGAACGGTGGCGTGATCTCGGGCCGCGGCACGCTGCACATCCAGGGCTCCGGCCCTGGCGCGGGCGTCAGCAACGACGGCACGATCGAAGGCTCAATCAACGGGGGCCTCACCATCTTGCAGGAGAACTCGGCGCGTTTCGATCTTGATGGCGCCACGGGCACCGGCCAGCTCGCATTGGCAACGGCGTACAGCGAGCTCAGCATCGAGGGCGATGAACTCCGCGACACCTTCAGCGGCACGGTCACCATGGGCTCTGGCTCGCTGCTGACCATGAACATCCTCAGCGGCTGGACCGCCGACGCCAACAGCACCTTCAACGTCTCCAGCAGCATCCTCGGCGCCGCCGCCCAGATCAACGGCTCGCACTTCACCTTCGGCGGCGACCTCAATATCGGCGGCAGCCAGGGCCACCTCCGCGTGCTCGCCGACACCACGCTCACCAACGCCGCCGACGTCTTCCTGGGCAACGACGACCGTCTCGAACTGGACGGCTCCACCGTGGTTCAGGGGGGCGTGTACAACCTCACGCAAGGTGCCCGGATCGATTTCGACGGCCCCACAACCGTCGAGGGTGGCACATTTGACATGGTCGGGACAACCTATGCCAACGGCGTTGTGAACTTCAACGGTGCCACGAGCTGGGATGGCGTCACGACCTTCAACGGCCGCGCTCGCCAGATTGGCTGGGCGACCGTCAGCGCGCCCAGCACCATCAACGCCGAAGTACTCGACATGGACGGCAATGAGAACGCGACTTGGACGATCAACCACAGCCTCACCGTCAACACCGACGCCATCGAGATCGGCTCGCAGAACTTTGGTGGCACGCTCAACATGAACGTCGGAGCGTTGGGTCGGCTCACGCTCAACCTGACTGACCCGACCGCTTCGTGGACGATGAGCGGCACGATGAACCTCGCCGGCCTGGGAATCCTGACCACCACCCGCATCGCCGGCTCGGGCATGATCGTGACCGGGACGCTCAGCATGGGCGCGGGCATCGTGCAGATCACCGCGA
>JBGSRG010000457.1:0-3025 GCA_041737685.1 Phycisphaerales bacterium
GAACGCCGCCATGCAGCCGACCGCCAGAATCTGAATCACCGTGTCGCGTCTCATATGCCGGGCACTCGCCCTTCTCCCTACTGCCCGCTGTACGTCGCCAGTTCGCGCCGCTTAAAGATCGTCCCGCCCACGCCGTACAACACCGCCGTCAGCAGTCCCAGCGTTGCGCCCGCTCGCGCCACAGTGCCCCAACTCAGCAGCCGACCGTCCACCAGATCCGCCGTGGGCGAGAGCGACGAATAAAACCGCCAAGCGCCCGCCACCGGCACCGCGATCGCTCGCACCAGCACCACGAAGTAGTCTGTCCCGCCCTCCTGCGTCTCGGGCGTGTACGTCTCCAGCGCGCTCAGAAGAAAGCCCGACGATTCAGCCATCAGAAACGCACCGAACGCCACCATCGCCGCCACCGGGAACGACAGAAAGGTCGCCGCCGTCACGCCGATCATCGCCAGGAACGCGAGCTTGAACCAGTGAATCAGCATCACCCGCGCAAAGTTCGTGCGGTACGAGCCGACGGGATAGAAAACCTCCAGCCCGCCCGGCGGGAACGAAAGCGACTGCTGATTCGCCTCGTCCGAGTTGTAATCGCCGTTGGCAACCACCAGTTTCAACTCGCCGTTCGCCTCGATCGCCGACGGGCCGATCCGCAGCGTCATCAACTGACCAAGCGGCACCTCCTGCACCACCGGCGCTTGGCCCAGCAGAAAGAACGTCACGCGATAGAACGTGCGCGGATCGTTCGCCCCCACATCCACCTTGTACCGCAGCGTCACCACCCGCCCCTCCTCCGCCGCGTCTTGCAGGCCAGAGAAAGTGAAGCCCTTGCTCATGCCCGGCGGGATCGACACAAACTGCGAGCGATACTCCTTCCGCACCTGCTCGCGATACGCCGCCTCTTCCTGAGGCGACGGCTCGAAACTCGCGTCGGCGTTCTTGGCCTGCTGAAACCGAACCTTGATCTCCTGATCCTCCGCCTCTCTGGAGATCTCGGGGATGATCGGCCGCGTTGATCGTCGCGCTGTCAGCACCTGCGTCTGCAAAATCTCCCGATCCTCCGTCACGCCCATGCCCTCGGTTCTGGGCACAAACGCGCGAATCTCGTCGCGAGCTGGCTGCTCGCGAAGATACTCAGTAAACAAAAAGATGCCCGAAGCGCACACGCCCAGCAGCACCGCCGCCACCCCCACCGTGCCAAGCCACTTGCCCAGCAGATACTGCCACGCCGTCACCGGCTTGGTCATCGTCTGCCAGATCACCTTGTCTCGCTGCTCGAACGCTACCGTCGCCACCGACAGAAACAGCGTCAGAATCGCGATGATCCAGAACGTCACACCGCTGCCATACTGCAAAAAGTTCTGCACCCGGTACCGCAGCGGCGTCTGCGTGTCCAACAACCCCGGGATCGTCGCCAGCGCCAGGATCAGCAGCACGATAAACACCACAACCACGCGCATCCGCGTGGCCTCCATCACCACGTTCCGCGCCACCGCCATCACGGGGCTTGTCGCCCACAACGCCGAGCGCAGCACCGCCATCAGCACCACGAACGAAATCGCCAAAGCACCCGTCGCGAGCACAAACCCGCCGGTGTCAGACCAGCGACCCTTACCCAAGAGCAGCAGCGGCAGCCCTACACACGCCAGCACCAGCAGCAAGCCCAGCGTGCTCAACCCCACACCCAGCCACACCACGCCCAGCAGCACCACCCCCACCGCAACCGCCCCCACACCGATCGTCCACGTGTCCATCCGCGCTGAATAGATCTGATTCAGCGCCTTGGCCGTCAGTTCGGCCTTGCTCTTGGTCGCCTCATACTGCTCACGCTCTTCGGCCGTGAGCTTGCCAACGTCTACCTCTTTGTCCACCACAGCGCGAAAGCGGTTGTCCGGCGAGTCGGCCGCGCGAGTGGTCGCATACCACCCTATCGCGCTAAGTACACCCAGCGCAATCACGCACGACGCGATGATCTTGAAGAGCCGCGTCCGCTGGGCTCGATCCAGCCGGGCCAACCATTCTCGAGGATTCAAGGCTGACGCTCCGACCCGCGGCCGTCCTTACCAAGCCCGTCGCCACCACGCCGGCCATCCTCCTTGTTCTTGTCCAGCAGCGAGCCGATCACGCCAAGATCAGCTTCCGGCTTCACCGTTTGCTCCGGCACTTCGGGCTGCCCACCGCTCGACCGCTCGGGGCGTGCCCCGTCTTGTCGCATCGGGTCCTGTCGAACCTGATCCCGATCAGCCCGCGCCGGTTCAGCCTTTCCCGGCTGCAAAAGTTCGTTCAACACCGCTGATGCTTCGTTCTTCTCGCCGCCCGCTCCCCTGGCCTTCACGCCAGTCCCCGCGCCCGCGTCTGCTGTGCTCTCTCCGTCCCCCACATCTCCACTCACACCCTCACTCGCCCCCCCACTTCCCGCGGCGAGCAGCGATGCCACCAACGCGTCGCCCTCGGCCTGCGGCTCGCCCCGCAAGAACGAGGCCGTCTGCCCGCCCTGCTGCGCGCCCGAGGTCTCGATGTTCGCTGCGCGAGCACGCTCCACAATCTCAATGAACAACTCTTCCAACTTCTGCCTGGGGTGCGACACACGGCTGATCGCCTTCGCACCGCCCGATCGCTGCCGGATCAGCCGATCAATCTCCGCGATCGTCTCGTCGTCCAACGCCTCAGACTCGATCACCGTGCGGTCGCGAGACTCCAGCAACTCATCGCACGTGCCCTCGCGCTGAATCCGCCCGCCGTACAGGATCACCGTGCGATCAACGCAGTCCTCAACGTCCGACAGCAAGTGCGAACTCAGCAGCACCGTCTTGCCACGCCGCCCCAGTTCAATGATCAAGTCCTTCACCTGACGCGTGCCGATCGGATCAAGCCCGGTCGTCGGCTCGTCCAGGATCAGAAACTCCGGATCGTTGATCAACGCTTGCGCCAGCCCGATCCGTCGCTGCATGCCTTTGGAATACTCGCGCACCGGACGGTGCTGCACCGCCGACAGGCCCACCATGTCCAGCAACTCATCGATCCGCTTGCT
>JBGSRG010000477.1:0-1933 GCA_041737685.1 Phycisphaerales bacterium
ACGCCAAGCCGGCCGGCGACGCCAAGAAGAAGTAATCCCACGCACCCAATCGCACTGGCAATACTGCCAGTCGAGAACACCAGTCGAAACTGTTGGTCGAATCCAACTCCCATGAAACTCATCGTCGGCCTCGGAAATCCCGGTCCTCAGTACGACAAGACGCGTCACAACGCGGGCTTCGTCGCTGTCGACCGGGTTCGGTCGCGATGGGCCGATGCGGCCTCAAGCGCCAAGGCACGCTTTCAGGGTGTGGCGTGCGAGGTCACGATCGGCAGCGAGCGATGTCTTCTGCTCAAGCCGACTACCTACATGAATCTCTCTGGCCGCAGCGTCGGCGAAGCGCTGGGCTTCTACAAGGCCGATCCGACATCGGACTTGCTCGTGATCGTTGATGACGTCGCGTTGCCCGTGGGCACGGTTCGCGTGCGTGCTTCGGGCGGCGCGGGCGGTCACAACGGTCTGCGAGACATCGACCGGGCACTCGCAACGCAGAACTATCCCCGTTTGCGCATCGGCGTCGATCCCTGCCCGCCGATGATGAAACTCGAAGACTACGTGCTCGGCCGGTTCACTCCGGAACAAGAGAGTGCGTTCACGACCTCCATCGATCGTGCCGCCGACGCTGTCGAGACCTTTGTTCGCGATGGCGTTTCCGGCGCGATGAACCGCTTCAACGCTGGCGAGGCCGCAGACCCGCGTCCTTCCGGCTCGTCCAACCAAGTCAGTAAGCCCGGCACCAACGCTCGTTCGCAGGCCGATTCCGTTCCCGCTCCCTCCACCATTCACCCGGGCTGGCTCAGTCGGCCGGGTCAACAACGCTGATCCAACCAGAAAGGGCAGACTCCAGATGGCCATTACCAGAACGTTCACGTACGAAGGCATGTTCCTGCTCAGCCAGGCCGTCGCGGCCAACCTCGGCGAGGCCGTAGCGCACCTGCGCCAGATCATCGAGAAGGCTGGCGGCAACATCATCGCGATGCGCAAGTGGGACGAGCGCCGCTTGGCCTACGAGATCAACAAGCAGAAGCGAGCGATCTACATCCTCGTCTACTTCTCTGCCCCCGCACCCAGAATGCACGAGATCGAGCGCTCCTGCAATCTCAGCGAACAGATCATGCGCAACCTGATCATCCGCGCCGATCACCTCACCGAGGACGAGATGAAGGCCTCCGACGGTCAGAAGGAACTCGAGGTCGAGGCCAAACTCCGCGCTAGTCAGGTCTCGACAGCGCCGACCATGACGGCGATCGCCGCAACACCCGCACACGCCGGGGTAGACGCGATGAGCGACGACGCTGACGACGCCGACACCGACGCAGCCGAGTAAGCGCTCGGCAACGAATGCCACACGTAAACATCTTGCCGGCAGTTGTTTACGATCTTTCACCGCACAACCGCCAGCAATCGACAGACTTTGAGCGAGCGAGTTGGCACGGGCCGATTCGCTCGCTTATTCTTACAGAGACCGAACCTGCAATCCTTCCTCGGTTTCACGCCAGCCTCGTCCTGTTTCCTCAAGCCCCCACAAGCCCCGGAGAAACGCAATGGCCAGTTACAACAAGGTCCTGCTGATGGGCAATCTGACTCGCGACGTTGAGGTGCGCCACTTGCCCAGCGGGCAAGCGGTGGCCAACATCGGCCTCGCCGTGAATCGGAAGTACAAGACCAACGAGGGTGAGCAGCGCGAAGAGGTGACATACGTCGACTGCGAGGCGTGGGGCAAGACCGCCGAGATTCTGGCCAAGTACCTGAGCAAGGGCCGGCCCGTCTTTCTCGAAGGACGCCTGAAACTCGACACCTGGCAGGACAAGACCGACGGCACCAACCGCTCGAAAATGAAAATCGTCGTTGAGAGTTTCCAATTCATCGACTCGAAGGCGGGTGCTGGCGGCGGCGGCGGCGGCGGCGGTGGCGGTGGTGGCGGTGGTGGTGG
>JBGSRG010000513.1:0-8766 GCA_041737685.1 Phycisphaerales bacterium
CGGCCTCTTCTTTCAGGCTGAGCCATTGATCGAGGTCGGCTTTGGTGGCGAACGCGGTGCCGTAGACACGGGTGAGGCGGTCGGACTTCTCGTCGCCGTGCCAGTAACTGCTGGCCAGTGAGAGAATCTTGAAGGCACCGATGCGGCCGGTGCTAGGGATGTGCGGGCCGCGGCAGAGGTCTTCCCAGTTCTGGCCGGGTGTGCCGGTGGCGTAGAAAGAGAGCGAGACATCTGATGGCTTTGACTGGGCCTGCACGGTCGAGACGCCCGTGGCCCCTGCAGCACCAGCGGCGGCGAGCGCCCGCTCGGCGTTGTCCACCTTGTACTTGTTGCCTTCGGATTTGAGCCGGGAGATGCCGTCGGCTGCGGTCACTTCGTGGCGCGTAAACGGCCGGTCTTCTCCGACGATCTTCGCCATCTCCGCCTCGATCGCGGCGAAGTCGCCGTCGCGCAGCGGTCGAGTGTCTGGGAAGCGAATGTCGTAATAGAACTTGTCTTCCAGCGGTGGGCCATAAACGAGTTGCGCTTCGGGGATGATGCGCTGGATCGCCTCAGCCATCACGTGTGCCGCCGAGTGCCGGATCAGGAACAGCGCTTCCGGGTCCTGCTTCTTGTCGCGTGTGGTGGGTGTGACAATGGACAAACGAACGTCGTGATCGAGCAACGTTGAGAGGTCGCGCAGTTCGCCATCAACCTTGCAGCCGAGGGCGGCCTTGGCCAACCCCGCGCCGATGGACTTGGCGACCTCCGCCGCGGAAACGGGTTGGTCGAAGTGCTTCTGTGAGCCGTCTGGGAGAGTGATGGTGGGCATGATGATGGTCGAACTGATCGGAGTTGGTTGGCTCGGGGGGTTGGGTGCAGAGGGGAGAGACGGACGAATGCCGAAGTTGAAGGCAGCAACGCAACGGCCTCATTCGACCACGGGTCCGCCATCAAAGGCATAGGACTCAAGGTACCCACAGGAGGGGCAGCGAAAGCTGGTTACGGTGAGAGCTGACTTGAATTGACCCAGCGGCACCTGCTTGGTCCACCATGATTTTTCGGGGGGTCCGGGAATCCATCGTTCTTGAAAGAGCACGCCCTGGGCCATGTCAGCCCGGAATCCGGCCTTCATTTCTACGCCGCATCGGACGCACTGCGGACCGGGCGTTGGATGCGCTGGCGCTTGTTCGGCCTGCATGGTGCTTACTCCTGGGGTCGCGGGGCATGTTTCAGACGAAGGGTACCCGAACACCACACGATCGTCGCGTACCCGCCCGAACCACCCCCCAACGCTCCCCCCGGTCCCCCCGCTCGTCCGGCTCGCTCGCCGACCATATTCCAACAGCCCTCGCTCTGCTGGGGGTATGCTCCTGCCCCGTGATCTGCCCCTTTTGCGACCACAACGACGACAAGGTCATCGACAGCCGCGCCAGCGAGGCTGGGAAGGCGGTTCGCCGCCGGCGCGAGTGTGTGGCGTGCGGCAAACGCTTTACGACCTATGAGCGAGTGGAAGAACTTTCACGCCTGATGGTGGTGAAGCGCGACGGCACGCATGTGCCTTTTAGCCGAGACAGCGTGCTTCGGGGCATCACCGCGGCGATCGGCAAGCGCCCTGTGAGCGAAGAGGCCAAGCAGCGGCTGGCGGCGGATCTGGAAGAGGAACTGCACCGCGAGTTTGACCGGGAGGTGCCTTCGCACGCCATCGGCGAGCGGGTGATGGGCAAACTCAAGGAGCTCGATCCGATCGCGTATGTCCGATTCGCCAGTGAGTATTACAAGTACAAGAGCGTGGGCGACTTCGTGCAGGAACTTCGCGAACTGGACGGACGGGTCAACGACGTGAAGGACCAGCAGAAACTGTTTTGAGTTGGGAAGGTGGGGGTAGAGGTGTGATGACCGAACGCCCAGTGCCCGCCGCGAATCGGGCTTAGAGATAGGAGCGCGTTGGTTGTGCGCGGACGGTGGGGTACTTCATTCGGCACGAAGTGGTGTACAAACTGTCGATGGGCACACCATGACTCGCACCTCCGATATCTCGAGTTTCAGGTGCTATCACGAGAGCCTCCGCGAGCGTGTAAACGGCGTGAAGGAAGCGGGCCAGCCGCTGTGCACCACGAAAGGTGGAGCGACCGACGAGGTGGTGTTGAGCGCAAAGCCGTTTGACGAGCTCGCCGAGCGTGTCGAGTGCTGCGGTTGAAACAGAACATCGCGTCGCGTTCGGAAACCGGAACGACTACGCTCTGGCTATGGCCACAAACAAGGTCTTTCACAGCGCGGCGGCCGCGTTCGCCGGGCTCGCCGATCAAGGCATTCTTCGCGACGGCATCACGGTCATGGTCGGCGGGTTCGGGCTTTGCGGTATCCCCGAGCAGTTAATCCTTGCGCTTCGCGAAAGCGGTGCCAAGGGGCTGACGTGCGTCTCGAACAACGCCGGTGTGGACGACTGGGGCTTGGGCCTGCTGCTCCAGACCCGCCAGATCGCCAAAATGATCTCCAGTTACGTTGGCGAGAACGCGACGTTTGAGAAGCAGTTCTTGTCGGGTGATCTTGAGGTCGAGTTCAACCCGCAGGGCACGCTCGCCGAGCGCATCCGCGCTGGCGGTGCGGGCATTCCGGCGTTCTACACCGCAACGGGTGCGGGCACGCTGGTTGCGGAGGGCAAAGAGACCCGCTCGTTCTACAGGCCCAGTGAGGGGTTGTGCGGCTGCACCGTGCCGGGAAGAGCGTTCGCTGGCAGGGCGGTCGCCGAAGGGACCAGCGGGAACAAGGCCGTCGCTTCCACGCTGCCGCAGCGCGGCGAGCCGCGCGAGTATGTGCTCGAGACTGGGCTGTACGCTGATCTGACGCTGGTGAAGGCTTGGAAGGCCGACGAGTTTGGCAATCTTGTCTATCGCAAGACGGCACGCAACTTCAACCCCATGATGGCCACCGCCGCGGCGTTTGTGATCGCCGAGGTTGAGGAAGTCGTGCCGGTGGGTTCGATCGAGGCCGATGAGATTCACACGCCGGGCAACTTTGTTGATCGCGTCGTGAAATCCGTTCCTGAGAAGCGGATCGAACAGCGAACGATCAGCAAGAGCTGACGCACAGAACGCCTTAGGCGCTGAGGCGGGCAAAGGGCGTGGGACGTCCGTCGGCGGAAACGCAGACAAGCGTAATGGTTGCTTCGGTGACAGGAATCGGAGCGGTTGGCGATGTGGACGATGTGGACGTGCTGGGCAGGGTCGCTTCGCCCATCGCGTCGCGCTCGGCTTCGACCTCGATCTTGACCGTCACGCTTGTTGTGCCCACGCGGATAGTCGTCGCATGAAACGCGACGACGTCGCCGAGGTGAACGGGCCGCTTGAACTCCACCCGGTCGAGCGCCACGGTTACCCACTTTGTGCCGCTGGGGTGTCCGTGCCGACGGGCCTCAACGAACCCCGCCTGATCGATGTACGAAAGGATGACCCCGCCGAAGATTGTGCCGTAGGGGTTGGTGTCGCGCGGCATGGTGACGACGCGAAGAGCCAACCGACGCTCGGAACCGGGGATGCTGCCTGAGGCGGGCGTTGAACTCATGTCCCAGCGTATGGACCGCAAGTTTGGTTTGGAAGCCGCCGCTACGCTCGCGTATGGCCACAGACCCACTCTTTGCCGAGATCGCCGCTCTGGATCACGCAGCGCTCATCCAACGCTATGCGCTGGGGATCGAACAATTCGATCGACGATTGGCCACGCTCGACAACCCCGCGGTAGATACGGCGTTTCTGGCGGGCTCAGATGTTGTTTCGCCGGACGGCTCACGCGAAGCGCTCGGTACGTGGCCCATTCGTGTGCTGCTGGGGCATCTTGCCGATGCGGAACTGGCGTTTGTGCATCGGATGCGCCGGATTGTTGCGGAAGATCGACCGCTGTTGGCGGCGTGGGACGAGAACGCCTTTATCGACGCGGGGCTGTACAACGGACCGGCCCACCCGATCGGGGCGTTTATCGCCGCGATTCATACGTTGCGAAGGTGGACTGCGCCGTGGCTTGGCACGCTGAACCAAGCGCAGTGGATGCGTGTGGGTCTGCACCCGCAGCGCGGCGAGCAGACGGTGCGGAGGGTGGCCGACTATGCCACATGGCATGTTGAGCATCACAACCGGTTTCTGAATCGAAAGGTTGCGAGACTGGCGAAGCCCGAGTAGGCGCGCGAGAACGGGGGGCGTTGCGACGCGACCAATGGCTTTCTGCCCGCCGATCCAGCACTCCACCCCCCTCAACAACGATTGACCGCTCGAACTACGCTCCTCTCAGATGCTTCCTCTGTTTGACCAGCGCCGGTACCTCATCCCGTTTCGGTCGAGTCTGCTTCCGCAGATTTTCACCGACGTGCTGGTGATCGGCACGGGCGTGGCCGGGCTTCGTGCCGCGATTGCGGCGGGCGAGGCCGGAGCCGACGTGATCGTTCTCTCGAAGGCCGAAGCGCCCGCCGAGGACTCGAACACGGCCTGGGCACAGGGCGGGATCGCCGCGGCGGTGGATGTTTCGGACACGCTTGAATCGCATGTCGCCGACACGCTGAGCGCTGGGGCGGGGTTGTGTGATGGTCCGGTGGTCCGTCGAGTTGTGAGCGGTGGGCCGGATGCGATGCGCGAGTTGTTGTCTTGGGGAATGCGGTTCGATTTCAAAGCCGGATCGGGGCACGCTGGTACGGCGCATGCAGGACCGGCACAGCCCGGGCTGAAGGCTGGAGCGAGCGGCAATGGCTCGCTTGCCCACAGGGACGATGTTGCCACGTTGGGCGATGTCACGCTGGGACAAGAGGGCGCGCACTCGCACGCACGGATTCTGCACGCCGACGGCGACGCGACGGGGCGCGAGCTTGCCCGCTGTTTGTCGGTCAGGCTTGGGAGCGTGCCGGGCGTGCGCTTGTTTGCACGCTGCTTTGCGCTCGACCTGATCACGCCGGGCACCGAGCCGGGTTCGCCGGTCATGGGTGCGATCACGCACCATCCGCGATATGGCCTGCAGATGATCTGGGCCAAGTCCACGGTGCTGGCCACGGGCGGCGCGGGTCGGGTGTTTCGAGAGACGACGAACCCCCGATCAGCCACGGCCGACGGCATCGCGATGGCCTATCGCGCGGGCGCGACGGTCGCCGACCTCGCGTTCGTGCAGTTTCATCCGACCACTCTCTATCTGGCGGGCCGGCCGCGATCGTTGATTTCTGAAGCGGTACGCGGAGAGGGTGCGCACTTGCTCGACGTGTCGGGCACACGCTTCATGGTCGAGGAACATCCCATGGCCGAACTGGCGCCGAGGGACATTGTGTCGCGTGCGATCATCAAGCGACTCGCGACGCACGGCGGGACGCACGTTCTGCTCGACGTGCGACACGTCAAGGACTTTGCGGGTCGATTCCCCGGCATCGCCGCGCTGCTGCGTTCGTGCGATCTGAATCCGCAACAAGATCTGATCCCGGTCAATCCTGCCGCACACTACACCATCGGGGGTGTGGCGACCCAAGATGGGTCTGGCACAGGCCGCGCTGGCGAGACGGGCGTGCCGGGGCTCTTCGCCGCGGGCGAGTGCGCATCTTCAGGTTTGCACGGCGCGAACCGGCTGGCCTCGAACTCGCTGCTTGAAGGACTGGTGCTGGGGCGGTTGGTTGGCATTGCCGCGGCGGAGCGAGCGACGGGCGGTGCGGGCGCGGTTCCTGCCTCGCCGGTGTCGGTGGTTTCAGACATTCGTCCGTCGGATCATGGCGAGTTGGATCTGGCCGACGTGCTCAGTTCGCTTCGATCGGCGATGTGGCGGAACTGTGGCGTGGAGCGCACTGGCGCTCGCCTAGCCGATGTGAAGGAGATGATCGACTTCTGGGCAAGGTACACGCTGGACAAGATCTTTGATTCGCCCATGGGCTGGCAAACGCAAAACCTGCTGCTGACCGCCGCGCTCATGGCCGACAGCGCGTTGTGGCGAGAAGAATCTCGCGGGTGCCATCGGCGGGACGACTTCCCCGAGTTGAAGCAGGCGTTCAGGGTGCATGATCGACGCCGGCGTGGCGGAGTCGGGATCACCACCGAGCCGGTGAGCGAAGAGACTGCTGTGGATGCACCCAGATGAATGGAGAAGGGCAAGGGCAAGACGGCGTGTTGAGCGGTTGGCAATCGCTCGAGCAAGGTCGCGCGGCGGTATCGTGGGGCACTCGAGTCGCGTGCGGCACTCCGAGGCGGACGGGCCGTGCCGGGGTTGGCTTGCTGCGAGCCGTGTTGGCAACAGCACGGACAGGGTTGGCGGCGGGAGCGTTGCTTGCTCTACTCGCCTGCGAGAGCGATGACCGCGTCGTCCGCTACAAGCCGTTTTTCACGGGTCTGGAAGGGGCCAACTTCGGCGATCAGGCTCCCGTGGTGGGCGATCGAGCGACCACACCCCGGCGCGAAGCGAAGCAGCCCGAGGCCGCGTCAGAGCCGGAGTTTGAGAACAAACTCTTCACGCTGAATCTGGATGGTTCGAAGCGACTGGTCTTGGCGTCGCCGCTGCACGTGATGCGTTTGCTTGAATTGCTGCTGGATGAGGGCGAGGACAAGACCATCGCCGATCAGCTCTTTAGCGAGAAGACGCGGCTGGAGTTTGGCGGGACGGCGGAGAGCGCGGTACAGGCGGTGGACTATCTGCATCAGCACCGGCGCGACATCGCCGTGCTCTTTGCACGAATGCCGCTGGCCGAGAACTCGCCGACGGTGATCGTCGATCAGCCCGGCGATCGCGTGTGGGTGATCCGGCTGACGGGCCGACCCGCAGAGGGTCTGCGGTTTACGCGTCTGTGGGTGAGGCTTGAAAGCGGCAAGTGGAAGTTCATGTGGGTCACATGAAGGCCTGACGGGGCATCGGATGGAGTGCGTTCGCGGGTCTGCGAGTGGATTGAGCGACCGTCTGAGCAGACCCACGGCGGTGAGTTGCACGTTCGTTGCCCAGGATCTTTCCAACATTGAGAGGCTGGCCGCTGGCTGGGATTTCTTTACGCATGATCAACACCGACTTTCTCCACTCTGAGTTTCAGTCAGCCCTGGCTTATGGCGAGTACCTCAAGAGTTCCAAGGCGAACGAGCAGGCCAACTGGGCCGACTTTCACAAGCGGGTGACGATCACCGACGCGCAGCGCACGCTGATCGACGGCTTCAATCGGCGGGTGAACGTGCTCGTGGTCTCCGGTGCCTGGTGCGGCGATTGCGTGCAGCAGTGCCCGATGCTGGACCACATCGCGAGAGCGAACTCCGCGCGCATTGATGTTCGGTTTGTGGACCGGGATGCGAGAGCGGAACTGAGCGGTCAGCTGAAGATCTGCGGCGGCGGGCGAGTGCCGGTAGCGCTGTTCCTCAACGAGGATTGCGAGTTCGTCTCGCTCTTTGGTGATCGTTCGCTCTCGCGGTATCGAGCGTTGGCAGCGCGGCAGTTGGGGCCCTCTTGCCCTTTGCCCGGCGCGCCGGTGCCTGCGGACGAGGTCGCGGCGACGTTGCAGGATTGGGTGAACGAGTTTGAGCGGGTGCAGTTGCTGTTGCGGCTTTCGACAAAATTGCGCAGCCGACATGGGGATTGAGGGTCAGATCCGCCAAACAGATCGCAAACCTTTGACTCTGAAGGTTTTATCGCCCGCTCGCTGACTCATGCAGCGGAAATTCCGGAACTTGAGGCTTGCACTACCCGGATTGTGGGGTATGCTGGGCATTGGCAGGAGATTGAGAGGTAGCCCACCTGCCCAGAGTTCTTGAGTCACGCCGCGCGGTGTTCGCGCGGCGGTGGTTCTGGTGCTCGCCTCAGGCTGCCTCCAACCGGAGTGAGAGAGATGAAGACACAGATGCTTGCGGTAATGGCCGTTGTGGCCGCGTCGGGCAGCGCGATGGGCTCGCTGACAGAGTTCAGCGGTCCGTTCGCGCAGAGCAATGATCGGATCGTCATCAACGGCAGGACCGGCGCGGTTCGCACGCAGCAGGCCGGCTTCGCGGATCGTGGCGGTCCGCTGACCGACGTGTACGACAACGTCAGCTCGCCAGCGCTGGCTGCCGGTACAAACGGCGGCAACTTCCTGGGAGATGAGGTCATCACCACCGGAACGGGAACGATCCGCGAGTTCGAGTTCTCGGCGTTCAACGGCGGCACGGTGCCCTGGACGCGTGCGGATATCTCGATCGTGTTCTTCGAGTTTGATGGCGTGAGCGCTTTCAACTTCCTCGCCCAGCTCGACTTCGACAACGTTCCGCTGAACATTGCCGGCGGCGGTAGCTTCGGCTTTCTCACGCTGACCGATCCCGGCGTGACCATCAGCAACACCGATGTCATCGTGGCCCTGCGCTATCGCGACATCGTCGGCCCGGCCCAGAATCAGGTGGGCCAGATCCGTTCTAACCCGCCGGTGGTCGGCTCCAGCGACAATACTTTCTTGTGGGGAGATATTGGCGCTGGCCTTCAGCCTCTTGCTTTCGCGAGCAACAACAACCTGGCCTACCGCATCGCGGTGCCCGCGCCGGGCGCGATCGCGCTCGTGGGCCTGGGTGGGTTGCTCGTTGCTCGTCGTCGGCGATGAGCGGGGTTTGGCTCGTTCGAAGATGTATCCACGGATTGAACTTGTAAGGCCTCCCTCAGCCTTCTCTCGACCCCCGGCGCCTCGGCGTCGGGGGTTTTTGCTTGCCCGATTACCTGTCGGATTGCTTTCCAGAACTCTTGCCTGATTGCACGCCGGCTGGATGGTTTGATCGAGGCGGCGTGCTACTTGAGCGGATGCTCGCCGCGATCTTTGCGGCCACGGTTGAGTTCAGC
>JBGSRG010000026.1:0-7594 GCA_041737685.1 Phycisphaerales bacterium
CACGAAGGTGATCAACGAACTACGGCTCGACCTTTCTCGCGATCAGGATGAGGAGGCGTATGACCAGCACATGCGCGACTACCTCGGTATCGATCAGGCGACCTATGACCAACTGACCGCGGCGAGCGGATCGAAGATCGCGGAGCAGAGTTGATTCCGGATCGACGGCCGATCGAAGCGGCCGACCTTTCGGAGCACAGGACTTCTGCGTTGCAGCGCCGAAGTCGGTAAGCAAATGGTCTCGCTCTCAAGGTCTGCTCGTCAGATCACGCGATAGCGCGATGACGACGTATCGCAGCGTGGTGATATCGTGACGAAACAAAAGACGCCCGAGCCAATTGGCCCGGGCGTCTTGTCATTCACATCAGAAGCCGCATCGATCGCGGACCTCCCACAAAGATCTCACGAAACCTCATTCGATCAGGCGTTGGGTGCAACGAAGCTCGAGATGATGCCCTGAGAGTTCTGGTTGCCGATGAAGAAGACCTGCGAGTTGGCTCCCGCGTTCTGGCCCGCCAACGTTCGGTCGGCGTTGAGGAAGCCGTAGTTGCCGCCGCCGGTGGGCGGAACCGCAACGGAGTTGGTGGCCTGAACCGGGACCGTGGCGCCGCCGCCGCCGGTGTTTGACTCAAACGACAGACCAACGAGTTCACCGATGCGACGAGCCACCGAGCCCGCGAGTTGATCGATGAAGCGATCGACGCCCAGTTGCGAAGGATCGTTGCCGAGAACAGTGAGGGATGGGATGAACACGACGGCTTGGTCGTTCTTGTCGGCGTTGAACGCGTCGACGTGCTCGGAAGCACCGAAGGTTCCGTCGTTGAAGAAGGCATTGGGCTCGGCGTTCCCAGCCAGGAAGACGGTCGAGAAGTCTTGGCCCTCAAAGTCCACGGGCGAGTACGACAGATTGATGTCCACGTTGGCGTTGTTGAAGATGGTGCTGAGCCGTGTGATGAGGTTGTTGAGGATGTAGGTGTCAACGTCCAGCCCGTTGATCTGGCCCGAGAATCCTGCGGCGGCCGAACGGAACGAGTTGAGCGCCGTCGTCACGCCCTGGCCCGCCTGCAACCAGTCGATCGTGCCGCCAAGGGTTTCGAGCAGCACGTTCTGACCGGTCACCACGATGTCTCGCCGACCCTGCGTAACGATCTCGATCTGGTAATCGGATCGGACAACGCCCTGTACGTAGAAGGCGTACGAAGCCGCAGCGGGGGCCTGCGAGTTCTGAACGCCCGGCACGATGAACTCGATGAAGAAGTCACCGTCGGCGTTGTAGCCGTAGGTGTGCGTGCCGTTGGAGAACGAGGTCTGAGCCTGGCCCCCGATGGGCAAGAACTCGGACGGCGAACCGACGAGCCTCGCGCCCTCAAGACCTGCGCCCGAAGGCACCTCAAACAGCGCGAACTGCACGTTGTCAGAGAGTCCAGTGTTGCCATTCAAGAATGCAGCGAGCTGCCGCAGCGGCGTGGTTGCCGCACCCGCGGCGACGTCTGCGCCGGGCAGACCGATGTTTGAGCCTGTCTCGGTCAGACGGAGCGTGGCGACAATCCGGGTGCCGGGCAGCAGCGGCTGGCCACCGTTGACGCGGTAGACGTCGATGTCGGGTTGGATCGTGCCGGGTGCACCGGTGCTCCCGGGCAGACCGATGGCCGAATCGACGGTGTGTACGACACGATCGTCGGCCGTGCCGAACGTTGCGTCAGAGCCCTGAATGCGCGTGATCGTCACGCCATTGTTGTTGGTGCCGCGGATGATGTCGTCGCGCAGGTTCGCGGGATTCTTCTGGTCCCATGTGAAGACGAAGTCGCTGAACACGATCTGCTGAAGGTCGTCGTTGGTGTTTGTGATACCGTCGGCACCCGCAAAGTCCTGCGGCACCGGCGGGATCGGCAGGTCCTGCCCGTCGCCGGCGTTCGAGTCGCCCCGGAAGCCGCTGTCTCCGTCGTCAAAGACCTGCACATCGAAGGAGTACGACCCGACGGCACCCGCGGTGGGCGCTGCATTCAGCACCGCGTTCACGTCGGCGATGTCGGTGTTCTGCAGGTCCGCACCAACGACTAAGAAGTAAGTGCCGGTGGTGAGCACGAGGTACTCGTCGCTACCCACAACATCGCCCACGCCGCTGGTGCCTGCGGCGGGGAGTGCTCGCACTCCCGTCGCATTGATGGTCTGCTGGCCTTGCGGGCCATTGATCGAGAGCAGGTTACCTGTTGCATCGAAGATGCCGCGCTGCGCCGAGAGCGCGATGCCTTGGATCGACCCGAGTCGCAGGATCTGGCCGGCCAGGAGCGACACGCGATAGACATCGACGTCGCCGCCGATTCGGAAGGTATCAGAGTTGGCATCGGGGTGATCACCCAGCACGCCGCGAAGCACAAAGGAACGATTGATGTCAGGCAGGTTGTCCGACGCCGAGTTGTTGTCAAGGAAGAGATTGAGGTCGCCCGCACCGTAGAAATCAACGCCCGGCAGCGAAGCGGGGTTGCCCGCGGTGATCTTGTCACCCACGTCGCCGACGAAGTCGTCGAACGAGTAGTCATCGCCCGCAACGCCGTCGGCGTTGCCGTCGAGAGTCGAGAGTTGGGTTGCACCGCGGAGCGCGGATGCATCAAGAATGAACCGGAACAGGCCCGGGCCGGGCACGCCGCCCGTCTGCGGCAGGCTGCGGTCAGTTACGGCCCTTGCGAATGTTACCGTCAGCGTGTTGGTGGTGCTGTTGAGTCGGAACGTGTAATCGGTGCCCTGCGCCAACCCTACGAGGACGCCGCCGCTGCGAATCTCGGCGATGTTGAGCGCAGAGGCGATGCTGGACTGATCGATCGGCTGATTGAACACGATCTCGTAGTTGTAGATGCGGCCGTCTTCAACCTGACGGGATGAGACGACCTGCACCGGCACCGGGCTCGACTCGATGCGCGTTGTACGGAAGTTGGCCTGCGCCGTGAACGCCTGACCCGCAACCGTGACCGTGCCGATGGTGCCCGTCGAGATGATGCGATACTGCTGAGAGTTGAGAGCTGAGCCGACTTGGTTGCCCGCGATGGTGACTGCGCCGATGGACGAGCGACCGTCGGCGGCACGATCGTCGGGCGTGCCGAGGAAGCCGTCGGGGCCTCTGAGAACGCCAGCCGAGATGTCGGACTGACGGAACTGTCCACCGATATTGACCGACGTCAGAGCGCCGTTCGAGGCGCGATCCGCGGCGAAGCCAATGCCGCCGAAGTTGGCGTCAGAACCCAGATCAACGCCCGCGAGGATCGCCGACTCGTTGGCGTCGCCCGTGATGCTGACCGCGCCCAAGTTGTTGAAGGCGCTGACTCGAGACTGGTTGAACACACCCGCAACGTTGAGCGAGCCGATGTTGCGGCCCGAGCGGATGGCACCCTGATTCGACGAGAGCAACTGGATGGAGTTGATATCCAGATCCGAACTCACAACACCGGCAAAGACGCCGCTGTTGACCACGAGCGACCCGAGGCTTCGCACCTGAACGATCGCATCGGACGTTGAGCCGATTCGACCGAAGTCTCCCGTCACCTGAAGGGTGGCCAGCGCGAGCGCCTCAACATCGGCGTCGAGCAGGCCCTGTGCGAAGACCAGCGAGTTGATGTCGCCGCCGGTGCCGATGACGCCCGTCGAGTTGACCGGGCCGTTGAACGTGGCGTTGGTCAGCGCCAAGTCGATGAACACGTTCGAGTTGCCACGGAGTTCGGCATTGACGACGAGACTGCCGAGCGACGCGTTGTCCGTCGAAAGAATGTTGAAGTTGCTGAGGACGCCAGCGTTCGCGTTGACCACGAGCGACGAGACTGCGCCCGTGACCGTGATGCGATTGACGCTGGCGTTGTATGAAACGCTGCCACCGCCACTGAAGGTGAACGAGCCAGCCTGGCCAGAAGTCGTGACAAAGCCGAAGGCCACGCCGGGTGCCGCCGCGACGCCCGATGAGGGCACGACCAGCGTCGGACGCGACTGCGGTCGAACGTTGTTCACGTTGACGCCCGGCGAGACAAAGCCGATACTGCCCGCGACGTTCACGACTACACCGTTCACACTCAGACCAACGACGACCGAGCCGACGGACGAGAAGCCCGGGGCGAAACGATCGTCGCTGTTGTTCAGTGCCCCGTTGTTGCCGGGGCTGACGCCCGCGGCAACCGTGATGTTGCCAGCCTTGCGACCGATCGAGATGGTGCCGATCGAGCCGGCGATGAGGGTATCGGCATTGGCACCGATGCCGCCCGGGAAGAGGTCGTCGCCGAGCGAGCGAACGCCCGCAAGCACGAACAGACCGCCACCGAACCCGCCCGTCTGAACGGTGCTGATAGAGGTTCCCGCCGCGATGACGTTGGTTCGGCCGGAGGTCAGGTTATCGTTGCGGATCTGCAACCCGACCAGTATCTGACCGATCGTCTCGCCCGCGATGATCTTGGACTCCCAGATCGAGCCCTGCTGAATGAAGATGCGGTTGATCGAACCCAGCGCCTGAATGGTCACGCCATCAACGCCCGCGGTTTTAAACGTTCCGGGGGGCAGTTCGTTGCGAATGTCGTTCTTCCACTGCCGACCGGGCCGTCGGAAACTGGTGACGCCGATCTGCCCCTTGAAGCCGTCAGCGCCGTTGAGCACTTCCAGATTGACAAGGTTGCCCTCGGTGTAAATATCGCCGAGGAGGTCACCGCCTGTCAGGCGGATGAGGTCGATGTTGCCGTCATACGCGGCGATGCGGTTGCCGCCGCGGAACGAGCCGTCGGTGATCGAAATCGTTCCGATACCGCCAGAGAAGGAGATGATGATGTTGCCGTTAAAGTCGCCGCGAAGCGTGACATTGTTGATACGACCGAAGGCGATGATCGAAGCGTTGGCGACCTGATCATCGCCCGGTCGCATCGAAACGCGGCCGTTGGTGATGGTGCCCGTGATGTTCTGAGCCACCAAAATGTCGGTGTAGATCTGGCCGTTGGGCGCCGAGACGTTGCGGAGGGTGCCACGAATATCGATGGCACGCGTGCGTGGCTCGCCCAATTGGCCGATGTGACGACCTGCGATCAGTTGGTCAGCATTGCCTGCGATCGAAAGGTCAACGCGCAGGTCGCGACCGGCCTGCAGCAGCGTGAGATTGCCATCGGTGGCATCGGTGGTCGAGATGGTGGCGAAGATGTCGCTGGTCGTCGACTGGATCGTTCCGATCGGGCCTTCAGAGATGAAGTTGCCCGAGATCTGTCCGCCAGCGCGGATCAGGTCAATGCGGCCGAAGGGCCCGAACGAGTTGAGGTCCAGCAGCGTGATTTCACCGGGCGTCGTGATCGAACGAACCGGCCCCGCGACCGACACCGAGGAGGAGCGGATATTGCCGCCGACCTGCAGGTTCACCAGTTCACCTGCGACGATGGTGACTCCGCGGAAACTGGCGGTAGTCAAGATGTTCTGAATCTGATTGTTGACATTGAAACTCGACCGCTCGATGTTGTTGGCCGAAATGCTGCCCGTCAGGGTGTCGCCGATGATCACCGCAAGGTCGGAGATGTTTCCGACGTTGAGATTGTTGGTCCGGATGTTGGCGATGTTGTTGACCGCCAGGATCGAGTTGCCCAAGAACTCTCGAGCGTTGCCGAAGATGGTCGTGTTGCGGAACGAGTCGGCGTTGATGGTGCCGATGGAGCGCTGCGCATCCACACGCGAAGCGTCGTAGGCGCTGTTGCCGGTCAGGTTGATCGTGTTGATGAACAGGCCGCTTGCGAACGAGCCGAAGAAGTTGGCGTTGAAACCGATGATGCGGTCGATGTCGCCGCGAGAGACGTTGACGTCTCGGAAGTTGGTAGACTGCCAGAAGTCGTCAAGATTGCCCGAGATGATGGCCGCGTTATCAAAGCGGCCGTTCCGCAGGTTCACAGCATCGATGCCGAACACCACGTTGGGCAAGGCTCGCGGAATCTCGTTGCCGATCATGTTGCGACCGGCCCGTGCCTCTGCACCAACAATGATGTCGTCCACATCACCGATGTTCGCCGCAGAGATCGTGCCGCGAATGATGGCGTTCTGGCTTCGCGTGGCCTGAACAGTGATGATGTCGTCGTCGGCGAAGATGCCAGCGCGAGCGAAGGGGCTGGGGCCGGTGCCTTCAAGCCCGTCGCCGAGATCGACGTTATCGATCGAGAAGGCGTAGACCGAGCCGAAGACGCCATCAAACTGCCCGAAGGGAGTGGTGTTGTTGGAGTTCGCCTGCAAGAAGATCAGATCGCCTGCTTCGACGATCACGTCGCCGATGCCGCCGCCCACAATCACGCTCTGCAGGTCGCCGCCGCGAACGATCAGGCCGTTGAGCCAACCGTCAACGGGTGAGCCAACAGATTCAAGCGGGAACTGAGGCTGCCAATCTGTCGCCTGAATGGGCAGCAGGGGGAAATCGATCGAAGTTCCATCCCAGTCGGCACCTTCGCCTGTGGCGTTGGCACCGTTGATCGAAGCGGGGAGCACACCGATGGGCGCGCCCACTCCACCACCGCCGCCGCCGCCGGCTCGGCCCGCCGAAACTCCCAAGAACTTGCCGAGCAAGCGGCTGGTGATCACTGGGCTGGTCTGCGTGCGGCCGAGCGAACCGTTGTTGATCTGCAGGCTGCCAAGCGCGGCCACATCGAGTGAGACGATGTCGCCGCCAACGGTGGAGTTGATGATGTTGGTCAATCGGCCCGCACCCGTACCGCCCGGCCCACGGACCTCGATGCGATAGACGTCGAGTTCGCCCACGCCGTTGATGAGAATCTGCGAACCGGCCACGTCGGTGTTGACGTTGATGCGACCGACCGAGACTACGCCCGGTGTGGTCACGTTGAACACCAAGTTCGATCCGCCAAGAAGGTCTGCATCCACGCGAGCGATGGCCACACCCTGAGATCCGTTGATGGGCAAGAAGCGGACACGGGCCAATGAGTTCGCAGCACCGGCCGAGACCGAGATCGTAACCGCAGCGCCAGAATCATCCACGAACGTGAACGACTCGTTCACACGGATGAGCGTGAAGGCGTCGGGGCTGTTGTTCTGGATGACCGCAAAGTCAACGAACCGAACGTCTGAGCCCGCGCCAACACGGACCAGCGGCGCAGAGCCGCGAATCTGCGCTGGGAAGTCGGATCCGGCGCCTTCGTTCGTGCTTCCGACAACGATCTGATCGATGATCGATCCGGGTGAGGTCTGAACGCTCAAACCGGTGCCCGCATAGGCACCGATGAGGAACTGGCCGATGTGGCCGGTGCCGCCGAGCGTGCCGGTGCGGATATTGACGTTGCCGTTCTGAGTGTCAACCTGCGTTTCGAGTTGATCGGTTGCCACGCCGCCGCGAACATCGAGCACGGAGATGTTGCCGCCGGCACGGAGCTCGAAGTTGATCAGATCGCCCTGCAGGAGCGACTGGCCGAGGGTGAGCGCGTCGCCGGTGATCAGGTTGCCAAAGTTGCGTGCGACGAGTACCGACCCGCCGCGCACGTTTGATCCAAAGGTCGCGTTATAAAGGTTGCTCGCGACAGACACGGTCGCCTCACGGAACTCGAGCAGTCCTTCGGGAGCCTCGTTGGTGTTGACGAGCGATCCGAGGAAG
>JBGSRG010000106.1:0-2407 GCA_041737685.1 Phycisphaerales bacterium
GCGGGGCGGCACCTGCTGGAACTTATCAACGGGCTGCTGGACATGGCCAAACTCGAGGCCGGCCGGATGGAACTGAACATCGAGTTGACCAATGTGCGTGAGGAGTGCGAGGCGCTTGCGGCGCTGATCCGGCCCTTGGCCGATCGTGGCGGGCTGGACCTGGTTGTGGAACTTGCGGCCGACGTGCCGCTGATCCAGACCGACCGAAAGAAACTGCAGCAGATCGTCTTCAATCTGCTCTCCAACGCCGTGAAGTTTACGTCGGAGCGGGTGCAATCAGGGTCGATGGCGAGCGGCGGCGGGGGGCTGGTTGGTGGGGCGAAAGTCACAATCAGGTGCGAGCGGCTGATCGGGCGTGCCAGCGAGGGTGCGGGCGCGTCAGACCGTGTGCGGATCAGTGTGCTGGACACCGGGCCGGGGATCGCGCCAGAAGATCAGAAGCGGATCTTTGAGAAGTTTCAGCAACTGGACACGGGTCACACGCGCAAGCACGCTGGTACCGGTTTGGGGCTGGCGATCAGCCGCGAACTCACGGCGTTGTTGCAGGGCGAGTTGCAGTTGGTGAGCGAAGTTGGACGTGGCTCGATGTTCAGCGTGCTGCTGCCGCTGGAACTTGACCGGAACGTTGCGAAAGAGATGAAACTGGAAATGGCGTTTCGTGGCAGGCTCGCCGCGCCAAGTGACGAGCAGGCGGCGTAGCTGCGTGCAAACCGCAGACCGTCAAGAACGAGCGGGTTCGCGGAGTGGCACGGCGTCGATGGTGTGTCGCACGATGGGTGCGATGTGATCGGCGGACGCGAGGAACTCGACCGCAACGACGTCGATCCGAGCCGGACGATCGTGCCAGCGATTGGCCGCGATGAGTCGTTGTAGGATTCGGCGAAGTTTGCGGCGTTTGACGGCGTGGACAGATGACTCGGGGGGTGGCGCAACGCTGGCATGGCCCTTGGTTGACATGCGTCGGGATTTGACCTCGACAAGCACGATCGTCTGGCCGTCGGGGTCGATGGCCAGAAGGTCTGCCTCGCCGCCGCGAACACGCGCGTTGCGAGCGAGAATGCGGTAGCCCCTTTCAGAGAGGTATGCGGCGGCGAGTGATTCGCCCTCGATTCCGAGTGGGTTTGAGGGAGCGGCGGTTGCTGAACCCCGCAGGCCACGAAGAAATGCCTGGCAGGTTTGGAGAAAGGAGCCGTTTTGATTGGCGGCCGCGCTCAATTGGCGCTGCCCTTTGGGAGGTATCGCTGTTCGGCGATCTCCATGAGCGATTGGCCCATCTGCTCGATGCTTGAAAAACTGCCGCGGCTGGAGAGGCGGTCGAAGTACCGGGCCATTTCCTGCGAGAATCGACGCTCGCGCAGGGCTGATTCGATGTCAAGCTGCGCGTCGTAGAGCGAAACCGACTCGGCCCGGTCGAGTTTGACAAAGTGAATCCACTCGACGCGGTCGGGTCGAGAGCGCAGCGGCCCAGCGGTCTGGCCGACTTCGAGCGCGCGGGCCGCCTGGTTCAACACTTCGGGCGCGAGGACTGTTGCTGTGGCCAGTTCGCCCTGAAGTTCGAGCGAGATGACGCCCGAGTCGGCGGGTCGGAACTGGTTGACGGTGTCGCGGGCCAGTTCAAGAAAGGCGGGAGTGCTGATGCCTTCGACTTCGCGCCCGATTCGTGCAACGGCGCTGGCATCGGCGGCGTCGACTCGGATCATGCTGAAGGTGACTTTGGGGTTGGGATTGAACTGCTCTGCGCGACGTTCGTACTCCTGCCGGACTTGACGCCAAGAAACTGTGGCACGCGGCGAGACTTTGGTTCGCAGTTCGTTCTCGATGAGTTCGCGGTCGAGACGATCGCGTGCTTCTTCGGCGAGCCCACGCCCGGTGGAGGCGCGTAGGGCTTCGTCGGCCTGCAGTGCGCTGCCACCCTCGGAACTGATGAGTCCCTGTTGGAGAGTGTCGAGGAAGAAGAAGAGTCCTTGCCGCTGCTGGGCAGTGAGGTTGGACTGAGCTTCTGCCAGCGTGAGTTCGTCGCGGATGCGTGACCAGAGTTGCTGAGCCACAAGGCGAGTGGCTTCGGTTCGCCAGCGTGCGACGTTGTTGGACTGAGCGGCAAGGGCCCGCAGTCGGCCGTCGAGCGGCTCGAGGATTTCTGATGCGAGGACCGGTCGGCCGTTGATCTGGCCGACCTTGGATTCGAGGATGACGGGCTCGCTCTGGCGGTCTGCCTGCCGCGCGGTGCCCGACCCAGAGAGTTGCGATGGGCCGCCTCCGGGTGGCGCTTCCATCAGTGCCGTAACGTCGAGCACGCGGGGGGCGAGCGGAGCGGGCGCGGTTTGGTTGCTGCTTGCGTTGTCGGCGTCATCTGGCTGCGGGGCATCGGTGCTGGCTGCGCGATCGCGGGGTCCTGCAAAGTCGGACC
>JBGSRG010000109.1:0-3141 GCA_041737685.1 Phycisphaerales bacterium
CGTGCCGCGAACCCCGACACAGGACCCGACCGCTGACCGTGCCGACCGCAGCGGCAAAGTGGCCCTCATCACAGGCATCACGGGTCAGGACGGCAGTTATCTTGCCGAGTTGCTGCTCAACAAGGGCTATGCGGTTCATGGCATCGTTCGTCGGGCCAGCAATTTCAACACCCAGCGACTAGACCACCTCTACATCGACTCGCACGACACTGGCGCGCTCAGCAGCTCCGCCATACACCCGGTGCCTCTCGCGGCCCAAACGAATCTCGCAAGCGCGGCCGCCGGTCGCATGACGCTGCACTACGGCGACGTGACCGACGCAAGCGTGCTCGACCGGCTAGTGCGCGAGATCGATCCCGATGAGGTCTATCACCTGGCAGCGCAGAGCCACGTTCGCGTCAGTTTCGAGTTGCCGGTCCACACCGTCGATTCGGTGACGCTCGGCACCTATCGCCTGCTCGAAGCTCTGCGAAGCCGCGCCGCAACGCGCCACGCATCGGGCGATCGGCGGCAAGTTCGCTTCTATCAGGCCTCGAGCAGCGAGATGTTCGGTGCCAGCACGCCGCCCCAATCAGAGACCACACCCTTCTCGCCGCGATCACCCTACGCCATCGCCAAACTGGCGGCGCACCACGCCGCGATCAACTACCGCGAGGCCTATGGCATGCACTGCTCGTGCGGCATTCTCTTCAACCACGAATCGCCTCGTCGCGGCGAGACGTTTGTCACGCGAAAGATCACACGCGCGGTCGGCCGCATCAAGATGGGCGTGCAGCACCGACTCTTCTTGGGCAATCTCGACGCCGAGCGCGACTGGGGCTTTGCCGGCGACTACGTGCGCGCTATGTGGATGATGCTGCAACGCGAAACGCCGGGCGACTTTGTCGTTGCGACCGGCCGCACCGCGAGCGTGCGCGACTTCTGCGAACTGGCCTTCTCGCACGCCGGGCTGAACCATCGCGACTTCGTGTCGGTCGATCCGCGATACTTCCGACCCGCCGAGGTACGGTCGCTCTGCGGCGACGCAAGCAAGGCGCATCGAGAACTAGGCTGGAAGCCCGAAGTCTCGCTGGAACAACTGGTTCGGATGATGGTGGACGCCGACGTTGCGCTCGCCCAGCGCGAACTGGCAATGAGCCGAATGACCAACCAACCGCCCGAACAAACAGGCTGAGCGGATGGGTTCAAGCAACGGTCTCAACAAACCACTCCAGACCCACTTCTGAAACCGCCTCCGAATCCAGACTTGCCCTTCTCCCTCACCAACTTGCACGCCGCAGACACGTACAACCAATCTCCTCAAGTCGTCCCACTTCGCCGGAACACCCCCATGACCAACCAATGGCGTGACATCGCGAAAGAGATCAAGAACATCGGCGACCTGCCCGCCGAGGTGGCCCGCCTGCGATCATTTGAGCGCTTCGTGCCGCTGGGCCATTACTACAGCCCGGAAATCACGCCCGAAGAACTCGTCAATCGCGCGGCGGAGCTCTTTGCACCGCCCGAGCGCGAACTTCCCGGCATCGAGCTGCGAACCAACGAACAACTCCGACTTCTGGAAGAGATCGCTCCCAGTGCGCGAGCCATGGGGTTCCCGGCGGTACGCAGCGACCACGCAACCAACAGCGAAGGCGGCGCCGACAGCACAAACACACAGCGCGGCAACGCCGAGAGCGCAAGCCCGGGCCAAGGTCCGAGTCAGGGCTTAGCGCAGGCCCACGCCAAGACCGGCTTCCGCTATTGGTGGAAGAACGAGTTCTATCTGCTGCCCGATGCGCTCGTGCTCGCAGGGCTGATGCAGAAGTTTCGGCCCGCGCGAATCGTCGAGGTCGGCTCGGGCTTCTCGTCCGCCGTGATGCTCGACGTTCGCGAAAGAGCCTTGAACACCGGTTCGACGAACGCGTGCCACCTCACCTTCGTTGAGCCATTCCCCAGCGAGCGGCTCAACGGTCTGCTACGACCCGCAGACCGCGCCACGGCCGAGGTTCTGGAAACAACCGTTCAGCGCGCCCCGATGGCCATCTTTGACCGGCTCGAAGCCAACGACGTCCTCTTCATCGACTCCTCACACGTCTCCAAAATCGGCAGCGACGTCAACCACCTGTTCTTCAACGTGCTGCCGCGGCTCAAGCCCGGCGTGCTCGTCCACGTTCACGACGTCTTTACCAACTTCGAGTACCCGCGTCACTGGCTCGAGGCGGGCCGACGCTGGAACGAGGCCTATCTCCTTCGCTCATTCCTGCAGTTCAACAGCGCCTTCGAGCTGCTGATCTTCAACAACTATCTCGGCGTTCACGAGCACGCGCGGTTCGCGCGAGCCCTGGGCCTGAACGAGCAGTCGCCGCCCGCGCGGCCGGAAGATCTGGGCGCGGGCCTGTGGATGCGAAAGACCAAGTGACCGAACCGCGCCCGCCATCGCCGTCATCAGACTCGACCGCTCCAACACCCGCTGGGCCGGTCACTGGCGCTGCACACTCACTCGATGCCTCGCTTGATCCGGCGCTCGACCCAGCGCTCCACGCCCCATTCGACCAAGCCCACAAGACCAACTCTGGCCCGGCCTCTCCCGCTGCTTCCACACCGCGAGCCAACACCCCACTCCCGTCCAGCCGACACAGCCTCACGCACCGCACCGCTACGGGCCTGGCCTGGATGCTCACCCAGGCCGTCGGCTCAAAGGTCGTTGGCTTCGGCTCGCAAATCATCCTCGCCAAACTGCTCATCCCCGAGCAGTTCGGCACCTATATGTTCGCGCTCAGCCTCGCGACCATCGTCAACGTCATCCAGCACGCGGGCGTCGGCGAGATCCTCATCCACCGCCAGCGCCGCGAAGACCTCTGGGTCAACGCCGCGGTCTGGCTCAGCGCCGCCATGGGGCTGGTCGCCATGCTGCTGGTGCTGGGCGCTGCGCCCATCGCCGGCATGATCCGTCACGACGAACCACTCATCGTCCGGGTCGTCTCGCTGGTTTCGGTCATGGCGCTGCTCTCGGCGCTCTCCATCGTGCCCACCGCGCTCCTTCAGATCCGAATGCGCCAGCGTTCGCTTGGCGTCGTCGGCCTTGTCTCCACCCTCGTCGGCGCTGCCGTCAGCATCCTGCTCGCCTGGCGGGCCGAGGCCTGGGGCGTTCCGGGGCTTGGC
>JBGSRG010000158.1:0-2172 GCA_041737685.1 Phycisphaerales bacterium
GATGGGCGAGAGCGCAACGGGCATGGTGAGGCCGGCTCGGCTCCACAGATCAGCGCGAACAGGGTCAGCGTCGAGCACGCGCCCGCCGGTGCGCTCGGCGACCAATCGCAGCAGCGGCGCGTTGTCTTGGAGCGCCTTGTATTCTTTGGCGAAGGGGCGTGTCACGGCGGTCTGCACGTTGCCCTGCGTGGGTGGGCCGCCGTCCTTGCCCGCCGCGGTGTACTGGATGTTGGCGATGTAGGCCCCGGCGCGCGAGGTCTCGAAGACGCCCTCGTACTTGCCGGGGCCGACCTGCCTGAACTCGATGCCCTGAGACTCGGTGCCGACGTCAGCGGGGCCGATGACGCGGGCGCGGAAGCGGACAAAGTTCAGTCGCTCGCCCTGCTCGTCGAGCGCATCGACGATGACCTTGGTCTGCTCGCCCATGTCCTCTGTGACGACGCGAATCTCGCTCGACCCGCCCGGTCGCATGGCCCAGCGGACGTGCTGTTCCCAGAACTGGCGATAGCGGTCCCAACTGGGCCAGCCCTTGGCGTATGCGGCCCCGGCGTCGGAGGTAAAGGCCACGCTCTTACCCAGGCCGTGCTGCCAGTGCGCCAGGATCGGGTCGTTCTCTTTGCCGCGCATGGAGACGATGCTCAGCCCGTCGCGGTCTGCTCCGACGATGTAACCGGTGATGGCCGGGACCGACCCGATGCCGCGCAGCGGCTCGCTGATGACGTTGGCGACCGAGGGCGTGAAGGGGGCACCTTCGTATCGAAGCGAGCGCTTGACGACGGTGGCCTCTTTGATGAAGATCGCGGGCAGTTGTGCGAACTCGCCCTCGTCGATGATGGGATAGGACCGTCCGCCTGTGCCCTTAGCGATCTGGTTCATCACCGCCCACTCCGGGCCGCCTGTGGAGCGCGTGTGCGGGAAGACCAGGATGGTGCTGACGCTGATCCGCGCCTGCTTCATCTGGCCCAGCAGCGCCGTACGCGTGAAACTCGGGTCGCCGTCGGAGATGACGATGATGTGCTTGGCCCCGGCGTCAACGTTCGAGAGTTTGTCGTAGGCCATCTGCAGCATGCCGTCGAAACTGGGCGCATCGCCGTAGGTCATGCTGTTGACGGCGCGCATGATGGCCGACTTGTTGCCCACTTCGCTCAGAGGGAACGTCCACGAATCGCCGTTCCAGCCGGCTTCGATGATTCCGGCCAGATCGAGCCGGGTGAGGTTCTGGATGGCGGCCTCGGCGGTCTTCTTTCCCCAGTAGTTTCCTCTGGGCATCTCGCACGAGTGCATGACCAGCACGAGCGCCCCGCGCGGCATCTGGCGCTTGGCGGGCGGGTCGAGTTTGATGGGCAGCGCATCGGCGGTGGGTGTGCCCGTCCAGCCGCCCGCGCCGAATGAGTCTGGCCCACCGACCATTACCAGCCCGCCGCCCAGATCGTGGACGTAAGAGCGTAAGAGTTCGTGCTGTTCGTCGGAGAAGTGACTGGCGGGTGTGTTGACGAGCACCACGGCATCGAACGACGCGATTTCCACGGCGTTCAGGCCCGAGGTGTTCGAGTTGCGAAAGAGCGCATCGATGCGGGCCTCGCGCAGCGCCTGCAGCAATGGCTCGGCCTCTATGTCTGAGGGTGCCAGCACGAGCACGCGGCCCTCGGCCTGCACAAAGGTGACGGCGAGCGCTCGGTTGTTGTCCTTGATGGAGTCGGAGGCCGCGTCGATCGGCTCGAAGATCGCCTCGTAGGTCTGCGGGCCGGGCACGGGGAGTGTCAGCGGGATGGTGATCGCGTCAAGCCCTGCCGCCACCTCGATCTCTCGGCTGGATCCTGCCGAGTTTGGGTCGAGATCGATGGGGATTCCGTTGGCGAAGAGGGAGAGCCTGCCGCGTGCGGGCTTCTGCGAACCGATCAGCACGCGGAGATTGACGTTCTGACCGACGCGGGCGGTGGTGGGCACGATGATGCGCTCGACCACCACTTCGTTGTCGTACTTGTATCGCAGCGGCAGGACGTCGATGGGGATGTTCTTGGCCGCCGCGGCGGCGGCGGCGTTGAGCAGATCGCCGACGGTCTCGTTTCCGTCGCTGGCGATGACGATGCGGTTGCCGGTGTCGGCGGGCATGACGGCCATCGACAAGCGCAGCGCCTCAGCGAGGTTGGTGCCGTCGATTGATCCGGTGAC
>JBGSRG010000205.1:0-1954 GCA_041737685.1 Phycisphaerales bacterium
CAGCGCCCCCGCGCCCCCAAACTCGCGCACAAACCCCTCAACCGCCATCGCCGCAGCGTGCTGCTTGCAAACCCCCGCGCCCGCCCCACGCCCACAATCAAACACCCGAAGCCCGCGCTCGCTGTCCAACTTGAAGTCGCGCTCAAACTGCACGCGATACGTGTCCATCTGCTCATCCGTAAACACCTCGCGCCCAAGCACGTCCGTCGCCCGCCGAAGGTGCTGCCCCATCCGCACGATCCGCAGCCACTCCATCAGTTCCAGCGTGTTGAACTCGTTGAGTTCACAACCCCACACGTTGTGAATCGCAGCGCCCGCGCCGTAATACTGCCCATCGGTAAACGCCAGGTCCTGCCCCACCATCGCCACCGGATCACACCCGCAGTACCGCGCCAGGTAATACGCCATGTGCGCCACCGTGGCCCCCTGCTCCAGCGTGTCGCGACCGCCCTGCCCCAACAACTCCGCACCCAGCAGCCGATCCAGGTTCCCATCGCCCGCGCACAACACCCGACCCTTGAAAGCGCTCGTCACCGCCGGGTTCACCTTCGGCTCTACCACCAGCGTGATGCCCGCAACGTCGCGCTCGCTCAGACCCTCATAAAACCGCGCCGAGATCTCTGAATAATCCAGCGCCGTCACCAGGTGCGGCCGAACCCCCGCCCGCAACAGCGGCTTCAGCACCGTCTGCACCGCCACAATCAAACAGTTCTCCCGAACCCCCGGCCGCGCCAGCACCTCCAAACAATCCGTCAAACTCGGCCCCGCGCTCACCACAATCCCCGCCCGCCCCGCGCACACACCCCGCAACTCCTCAATCCCAGCCCCACCACCCAGCACATACCGGTCCAGATTCTGCGTCGCGTTCGACAGCGTCACCGGCACCTGCACCAGCGTCGTCGTCACCGTCAACTTCAATGCCCGCACCAGCCCCACAAACCGCTTGTAAAACACCCCCGCCGTCGCCGCCAATCGGCCCCGGCTCGGCACATGCTCCACCAGTTCCACGCCCAACGCCACCAACCCCTCAAGCCCGCGAACCGTCTCCGCCATCGCCGCGCCATCGTCCGGATCGCTCAACACCGCCACGTTCAGCCGCGTCAGCCACTCCGAACAATCCACGTGCTTGAACACCGCACGCAGCAGCGCCACGTCCGGCTCATAAACCACCACCATCCCCGTCCGGCCCATCCGCTCCGCAACCGCCCGAACGTGATGCCCCGCGCCAAAGCCCGCAATCACCAAAATCGCCGCTCGCTTCAGATCCACCCCATCCGCAAACCGCTGCGCTTCCTCCAGCGGCCGACGCCTGCTCGCAAGCGCTTGCGCAGCACCCGTTACCTCATTCTTCGTCTCCACGCTCCAGCCGCCATCCTCAGTCGCAAACACGCGCCCCGACCACCCATGCGCACCGCACTCGCCCCGCACACCCTCCCCGCTTCCCTCAATCCGCGCGGCGGTGTCCGGGCTGCCCTTACGCAGCTCCGCCAGATTCCGACTCAACTTGTCCGTCGCCATCGCTTCCAAAGTTTCGCGCAGCTCCGCCGTGCGAGGCTCATGCCCCTCTTTGTGCCCCCACCCGCCACTCACCCCCCCGGCCTTCTCGCTCACCTCCATCCCATCGCTACGACCCGATCAACCAGCAGATCAACCCCGCTCGCTCGCGATCTCCGCGTAGCGTCATCTCTCTATAAGGATCGTGCGCAACTATCCCGTGCAGGCTGGAATCGGCCCCTCACCACAACACGCTGCAAGTTTCCCACCCCCCAATAGACCACGCTCCCCTTCGCGTGCGAACAACTCTGGTAGAAACCACCATCGCGCCCCTCTCACCGCCTCAACCCTCCCCACCCACTTCCAACCCGCTCCCTCCATCCCCACAACACCATGCTCCACACCCCCACCACCTCATCCGCCCCCTTCGCTCTCGCCCAGTTCAGCATCGCCGGACCCG
>JBGSRG010000217.1:0-2395 GCA_041737685.1 Phycisphaerales bacterium
GCTCGCCCGCGCCGCCACCTGCGCCCGTGCCCCCGCCCGTGCCCTGCGGCTGCGCAGAGCCAACCGAACTCAGGCATAACGCCGATGCCACGAACAAAGATCCAACCAGCAAACGGCTCGAACGAGTGTTCATCTCAAGGCTCCGCGCAGTCGGTGCTCCCGGCTCCCACAGCCGCAAACCCGCCGCGATCGATAAGTCTACAGCAAACCAACCAAATGGATGCGAACACCGCACCGTTGCAAGGCCCAACGACCAACCCCGTCCGTCATTGCAGCGCCTGTCACATCGCGCCAAAGGCCGTACACACGCCAACTCCCTCGCCGCGCCCTCCACCCCCACAAACCTACCTCACAATCCCGCTCTCAAACCCCCACCGCCCCTCTTGCCCTTCCTTCCACCGCACGAAAACCCTCCAATGACATCGGCTTCCGATCCCTCATCATCTGCACGAACGCATCAAACAGATACGACGCATCGTGCGGTCCCGGCGACGCCTCAGGGTGATGCTGCACCGCAAACAACGGCCGGTCCCTCAACAAAAACCCCGCCAAGGTCTGGTCGTTCAGGTTGATGTGGGTCGCTTGCGCTGCGCCCCCGGTCGCACGCTCCAGCGACTCGGCATCGACCGCAAACCCATGGTTCTGGCTCGTGATCTCCACGCCCGACGTGATCAGGTTCAGCACCGGCTGGTTCAGCCCGCGATGCCCAAACTTCAACTTGTAGGTCTTGGCCCCCACCGCCAGCGCCAGCAACTGATGCCCCAGACAGATGCCAAAGGTCGGAATCGCACTGGCCCCCCTCCCGCCACCCACCACCTCGCTCAGCATCGCCACCGTCTGCTCCACCGCCGCCGGATCCCCCGGCCCGTTCGAGACAAATAGCCCGTCGGCCTCGCCACGCTCAAACCGCTGTCGAACCTCCTGAGCGCTGATCGTGTGCGGCACCACGTCGATCACGCACCCGCGATCAGCAAGATTCCGCAGAATGTTGCGCTTGGCGCCGCAATCCAGCGCCAACACCCGCCTCTTTCCACTCGCTCCCAACGACCGCTCGCTCAACGAACGTTCATCGCGTGCATCGTTCGCACGCGGGCTCCACGCTCCCAGCGTCTCCTTCCAGGTAAAGTCCGATGCGCAACCAACTCTCGGCACCAGATTCTGGCCCGCCATGCTCGGGGCCTTGCGCGCCATCTCCACCAGCGCCCCATCCGAGACCTCGCTCTCGGCAACATCGGTAATGATCCCGCCCGTCGCCCCGCCCACTCGCAGCCGCATCGTCAACGCCCGAGTGTCCACCCCCGAGATCCCCAATACCCCCTCTTTCGCAAGGTAATCAGACAAACTCATGCTGGCCCGATAGTTCGAGTGCACCCGCGCCAGTTCGCGCACCACGACCCCCGCAACCTGCACCCGCACCGACTCAACATCCTCCTCGTTCACCCCCGTGTTGCCAATCAACGGGGCCGTGAACACCAGCACCTGGCCCGAATACGACGGATCAGTGATCGCCTCTTGATACCCCGACATCGCCGTGTTGAACACGATCTCAGCCGCCTGCGAGATCCCGCGCCCAACCGCGCCAAACGCATCACCGCGAAACACCGAACCATCCGCGAGCGCAAGGCGTGCCAACCCCGAAAAGCCGTCGTTGTGTGTGTTCATCATCAACACAACGGTACGCTTGCAGCGCTATGCCCAAACACCGTTTCTGGCACATGTCGCCCAGCGGCAGCGCCCTGGCCCATCGCGGCATCGTCCACGGCAACATCATCGACCTGCGAACCGACAACTGGGGCCGCGAGTTCGTTCTTCTCAACGGCAAGCGTGTCAGCAAACATCTCGCCTGGCTCGGCTCACCCTCCCACCTCTTCACCCTCCTCGACGAATCTGGCAAAGTCCACAACGTCGAAGTCCGCCGCGTTGACCGCTGGGGTGGTCTCGGCGGCGTCCGCGGCTTCCTGCTCGCCATCGACGGTGTCGAGCGCGGCATGCTCGAATCGATGCCCAGCGCCGCCCCGGCCGACCGCTGCCTCAACTGCGGCTACTCGCTCGAAAGCCTTCCCGTCACCAACGGTGAGGTGCGGTGCCCCGAGTGCGGCCGACACCGGGCCGCGGCCTTCATGGGTGTCAAAGACTGGCAAGACTGATCCGGCTCCACTGCTCCCTGCGGGCTTCCAACAATGCCCCAGTGCCCCCACCTCTCGACGCCAATCCACGAACCCCCACCACCGCGCCTGAGCCGTCAGCCCAACAGCCCAACCAGCAACCCGGCCCGCCACCCCGCCAGACGAACCTCTTCGGCGCTTTGGCACCCATCGACCCGCACGTCGCCGACCCCAACGCCACGCACTTCGTCCGCGTCGCCGTCGAACGAGGAATCGACAAAGCCGCTGGC
>JBGSRG010000224.1:0-1811 GCA_041737685.1 Phycisphaerales bacterium
ATCAGTCGATCAACTCATGTGCCTCCGGCTCTTGGTGCGACTCGCCGAGCGCTTCGTCATCTGTTCGTACGAACTGTTGCGCGAGTTTGACGGCAAGAGAGGATTCTCTCTTGCGCAGGGGCAGTGAGCAGAGTTGATCTCGGCCAGCGAGTTCTGGCAGTCCACCGCCGGAGCCACAGCCGGGGCCATCTCCGGGTCCGATGCCCGTCCACACCAAACTGACCGCTGCACAACCCACAACCTCGCGGCCCTACGCTCCGCTCATGGTTCGATTGATCGGGCTCATCATCACGCTCATCGGCCTGGCCATCGCGGGCTGGGGTGTCGCCGGAGCGCTGAGCGAACTGGTCGGCCTCTATTCCGGAGCGCTCAGCGCGCCGCTCGAATCGCCCACCGCGGCCAACGGCGAGGTCGGTGAAGAGGCGGTCGCCAAGTCCATGATCGACTCGGTCATTGTGGGCGCGGCCGGCGTGCCATTCCTGGCCGTTGGCGGCGTGCTGATGTTTATTGGGGGGGGAAGGAAGCGTCGAGCGCGGACCCGCCGAAACCTGCGGTAAGTCCGTTCACGCTGACCGCGCCCACCTTCGTTCCCTTGATCGTCGCCTGCGTTCCCTCCATGCTCGCCTACGCTCAGACTATGCCCCTCACACGCGATCAACTGGCCGTGCGGGCCTCGCACGAACTCCGCGACGGCTACATCGTCAACCTCGGCATCGGCATCCCCACGCTGGTCGCCAACCACGTGCCCGCGGGCATGGACGTGTGGCTTCAATCCGAGAACGGCCTGCTCGGCATCGGCCCCTTCCCCACCGACGACAAGGTCGACGCCGACCTCATCAACGCCGGCAAACAGACCGTCACCGCACGCCCCGGCGCGAGTTTCTTCTCCTCCTCCGACTCCTTCGCCATGATCCGCGGCGGGCACATCGACCTGTGCATTCTGGGCGCGATGCAGGTCAGCGCATCCGGCGATATCGCCAACTGGATGATCCCCGGCAAGATGGTCAAGGGCATGGGCGGGGCGATGGACCTGGTCGCGGGCGTCAAGCGCGTCGTGGTCGTCATGGACCACTGCGCCAAGGACGGATCGAGCAAGTTCCTCAAGGAATGCACGCTGCCGCTGACGGGCCGCTCGTGCGTCGACATGCTCATCACCGACCTGGCCGTCTTCGAGCTCGACCGCAGCAAGCACCGCTTCCGACTGATCGAAACTGCGCCCGGCGTGAGCGTTGAAGAAGTCCGTGCCAAAACCGAGGCGGCGTTCCACGTGGCCGAGAGCATCGCAACGGTTTCGTTCTGAGCCTGCCTGCGCACGCTTGGTCTTTGGCTTTCAATACAGAGATCGCAGAGCGTGGGGAGCGACGCGGAGAAGAGAAGGGCCTGAACGCGAACAGATCGAACACGAAGACGCGAAGCTCGCGAAGGCCTTGACGGAGCGATGATCGCAGCGACGGGTCTCCGAGACAGGCCATTCCCTGATTGACTGATCTCCAACGCGTCCGTGCCGAACTTCCCGCTCTGCTTGCGGGCTTCACCACATCAAGATGGGGCAACTCGATAAACTCCAGCGCATGAACACCCCTCCCCCCACTCCCCCCGCTCCCCCCGCTCCCCCCTCTCCCCCCGCTCCCTCCATCCAGCACGCCATCGCCTCGCAGTTCGGCGCTGCCCTCGCCATGCTCCGCGCATGCGTGGAAGCCTGCCCCGAGGAACACTGGGATGCGCCCGTCGCCAAGTATCCCATCTGGCAGGTCGTCCACCACACGCTCAGTTTCGTTGACGTCTACCTCGCCCCGGACGGCGAGAAGTGG
>JBGSRG010000236.1:0-14082 GCA_041737685.1 Phycisphaerales bacterium
TCCTCTGTGTAAGCGGCGTGCTGGGTCGTCGGCGGCGGCAAACTTGCTGATGCTCTCGCCCGTCACGGTGGGTGCGGAGGAGCCAGTCCGATGAGACGAAGGAAGGCGCGGACCTCAGACGCGGGCTTTACACCCGGGGGCCTGACACGCGAACGTGATACGCCCATCTCGCACGCAAACACGAAACGCAGCCGCGTACCGTGTGCAGCGAACCGCGAGGAGCCTCAGCACATGCCATTGCCCCGAAGCACGCAGATCGGCCGGATCACCTCCCTCGCGCTGGTGACCGCGTTCGGATCGTTCGTTTCCCCTTCGACATCCAACGCTTGCTCACTCGCGGACTGGACAAACTCGGGACGGTCGGTGGTCTTGGGCAGAAACGTGGACCGGCTGGAGATTCCGCCGACGGATCTGTGGGCGATGCCCGTGGGTATCGCGCGCGCTGGCAGCGTGCAGGGCGAGCAGTTGAAGTGGACGAGCAAGTACGCGAGTCTGGTGGGTGTCGCGCACAACTGCCAAGTCAACACGGGCATGAATGCGAAGGGCTTAAACTGGGTGCCGGTCAGCCTGCGCTCAAACCGGCGGACTTTCATAAGGTTGACCGCATCGGCGAGATGACCGAATGACAGGTAGTCATCGGGCCCTTCACGTTCGCACCGGGAGAATGAGACATGGCCAGATACGCAGGCGGTGGGCGGAGGCCGGGTTTGCGGCTAGTGCTGGCGGGCGTCGTGGCCCTCATCGCCGTTGCAGGCTACTTCATGAACAGCTCGAAGAATCCGGTGACGGGTTCGTCGCAGCGAGTGGCGTTGTCAGTCGATCAGGAGATTGCATTGGGGCTGCAATCGGCCCCGCGGATGGCCTCGGAGTTTGGTGGGCTGCACCCCGATAACGATGCACAGGCCGTGGTGGATCGTGTGGGCAGGCGACTGTTGGAACGAGGCTTCGCCGGGACGGCGCTGCCTTATCCGTTTGAGTTCCATCTCTTGGCCGATGCGAGTGTGGTGAACGCCTTTGCGCTGCCGGGTGGTCAGATTTTCATCACGGCGGCCCTCTATGAGAGACTCGAGACCGAAGGCCAACTCGCGGGCGTGCTCGGCCACGAGATTGGCCATGTGATCGAGAGGCACGGCGCTGAGCATCTGGCCAAGGGCCAACTCACGCAAGGGCTGGTTGGCGCTGTGGCGGTCGGAGCCTCCGACGGGAGCAGCCCGATGGACCCTCAGAGCGCTGCGATGTTGGCGCAGACCGTTGGGCAACTCATCAACATGAAGTATGGTCGCGAGGACGAACTCGAGAGCGACCACTGGGGAGTTACGCTCCTATCCAAAGGCGGCTATGACCCGCGAGCGCTGATCCGGGTGATGGAGATTCTCGCCCAAGCCTCGGGCGGCAGCGGCAGGCAGCCGGAGTTTCTCTCCTCGCACCCCGACCCTGGTAACCGGATCGAGCGCATCCGGGCCGAGATCGCCGAGAAGTTTCCGTCGGGTGTACCCGATGGCTTGGAGCCGTGATTGATGAAAGTCTATGAATTGCAATCGCGCGCGCATCAGTTGGTTGGCAGTGTTCCCAAACTCGCTAACACCGCGAGAACCGCTGCATTGATCGTGTCGCTGACCCCGGTAGCGTTGGTGCTGCTGTGCGCGTGCGACGACCAGAACGCTCGCGCAACGCCCGGGGCGAAGAGCCCTAGGCTTCAGGTGGAGAATGCCCGGCACGCAGCAAGCGCTGCCAATGCCAGTACGAACGATGCCTCCTGCTGTGAACTGGGCACGCTCAACTCGGGGGCGCAGGCTGGGGTGCGGACGGCGCTTGTGTCGACTTTGACGCCGCCCGAAGCGGGTTCGTCAGCCGCCAACGCTGGCACGCCCACCGCTCGCGATAACGACCAAGACCACGACCAAGCGGGCATGGTCTGGATTCCCGCTGGCGAGTTCAGTATGGGCAGCACCGACCCGCTGGCAAGGCCAGACGAGTCGCCCGTGCATCGAGTACGCGTCAGCGGCTTCTGGATCGACCAGACCGAAGTGACCAACGCGCAGTTTGCGCTCTTTGTCGACGCGACCAACTATGTCACCGTCGCTGAGCGGGCAGTAGATTGGGAGAGCATCAAGGCACAGGTCGAACCCGGCACCCCCAAACCCGCAGACGAATTGCTGCAGCCCGGATCGTTGGTCTTCACGCCGCCCAAGGGCCCGGTCGATCTGCGCCAGTATGGATTGTGGTGGACGTGGACGATCGGCGCAAACTGGAAACACCCAGAAGGCCCGGCCTCCTCGATCGCAGATCGCGCAGACCATCCGGTGGTTCACATCGCGTTCGAGGACGCCGCCGCCTACGCCAAGTGGGCTGGCAAGCGGCTGCCAACCGAGGCCGAGTGGGAGTTCGCGGCACGGGGTGGGCTTGAAGCGAAAGTCAACGGCTGGGGCGATGAACCTGTCGATGCCAAGCGCTGCAACACTTGGCAGGGCACCTTCCCCTATCGCAACACCAAAGAAGACGGATTCACGGGCACAGCGCCCGTAAAGTCGTTCACGCCAAACGGATACAGCCTCTACGACACCGCTGGCAACGTCTGGGAATGGTGCGCAGACCTCTATCGCCCTGACGAGTACGAACAGCGGGTCTCGGCAGCGGGCAACGGCAGCGTGATCGACAACCCGAAGGGACCCGATGTCAGCCGCGATCCACGCAACCCCTTCTCTCCGGTCAGCCGCGTACACCGCGGCGGATCATTCCTGTGCAATGATTCGTACTGCGCCAGTTACCGACCGAGCGCGCGCATGGCGTGCCCGCCCGACACGGGCCTTGCCCATCTTGGCTTTCGATGCGTGAAGGAAGCGGCAGCGCCAAAGTGAGGCACGCTCTTGGGTGCGTCGCCCTTGGCAAGTCCAGCCCTTTGGCCAAGGGGTTCACGCTGGCTCTGCGTTGAGCCTTGATTCGGCCACTTGAGCAATCTCCGCCGCCAATACCTCTGAACCTTGGGGCCACGGTCGCAGCGCATCGAGCAATCGATGCGTTGCCTCTGCGTATCGCCTTTGCTTCTGCGCTGACCAACCAAGCATTCCGCTGATGTTGTCCAGACGGTCGGCGAGTTTGATCCACTTGGCCCGATCGGTCATGCGGCGGGCGTGCTCCTGAAGTTTCGCCTGTTTCTGCTCCATCGTCGCGTCGGGGCCGGAGAAGTTCGTGACTTCCCTAACCAGTGAGGCCACGTCCAGCCCAAACTTGCTTTCAAGTTCCCGCAGGACTGTCTCACATCCCGCCGCATCGTTCGGACAATCCTCCGCAACGTCGTGCAGCCACGCCGCAGCGAGCACCGCCGAATCGAGTTGAAGGCCGCGGAGTGTTCCAACCACGCGTTCGGGATGCCGCCAGTAAGGCTCGCCATCTGAACGAAGGTGGCAGCACTGGTTGTGCATCTCAACCGCGGTTTGGCGGGCACTCTCAACCAGATCGACTACTGGGTTCAACCGTGTTCTCCTTTGCTTGAACGGCTGCCACTGTTCACAGTACCCGATTCGATGAGCCACATACAGTCTTGCGTGATCCGAAACTCGCTCACCTATCCCAAGCGGCTCCCACTCATCGCGCCGTCCGTGCTGTCGGCCGACTTTGCCCACATGGAGGCCGAGTGCCGCAGCGTGCTTGAGGGCGAACCCTCTGCCGGACGGGCCGATCTGCTCCACTTGGACGTGATGGACGGGCACTTTGTGCCCAATCTCACGATGGGGCCGGACATGTGTCGGGCGCTGCGCCGTGCCCTGCCGAGCGTAACACTCGACGTCCATCTGATGGTGACCGACCCGAACGCCTTCGTGAAGCCCTTTGTCGATGCGGGGGCGGATCACCTGACCTTCCACGTTGAGGCGTTCGCGACCCAGGCGAGTGGCCATCGGCCGCCCAACGCCGACGAACCCGCTCGGGCAGTCGAGTACCGCACGCAGGACATCCTGCGGCTCGCCGAGCAGATCCGCGAGCAGGGCGTCTCAGCCGGTCTGGCCATCAACCCCCCCACACCCATCGACGGCCTGCCGGAACTGATTGCGGGATTCGAGATGGTGCTCGTGATGTCTGTCAACCCCGGCAGATCGGGCCAGAACTTCATCCCGTCGGTGCTCCTCAAGACCGCGGCTATCTCTGAAGTACTCGAACCAACCCAACGCCTTGAGATGGATGGTGGACTGAGCGATGAAACGATTGGCCTAGCGATCGAGGCGGGCTGCGATGTCGTGGTCGCAGGCTCAGCGGTCTTCGGGCGTGCGGCGGCAGAGCGAAACGCTGCGATCGCGTCGCTAAGGCGGGCTGCCAAGTGATGGAAATCCCTCCAAAGCATGAACTTAGCGATGTTTTGCGCGCATGATCGGTCTTTGTCAGGATTCCTAGTCCGGGGAATCGCCGTTTCACGCTACACTCCTGATCTGCAGACTGCGGCTCGCGGCAGTCCCATCTGCAGTAGCGAGCGGCCCGTTTAGGATTCGCCAGAACGGCGAGGCAGAGTCGGATAGGTGATCGGGGCGGCGGGAATCTATGGCCAAGCGCACTATCCGACGACTTCTGCTCATCCGATGCGGTCCGACCGAGTGGGATCGCTCCGGCCGTTTGCAGGGCCAGACCGACCTTCCCATGCTCCCTGATGCCGCGGCGGGGGTCTCAGAGCGACTTTCGGGCCTGACGATCGAGGGACTGACAACGATTTTGACCGGGCCTGACGAAGCGTGCATCGCCACCGGCTCCATGCTTGCCGAGCGATCGGGCCTGCGTGCCCAACCCATCGACGAACTCCGCGAGATTGATCTTGGACTGTGGGCGGGCTTGCGTGTCGACGAACTGGAAGAGCGCTTCGAACGTGCCGGCAGGCAGTGGCTCGATGATCCCGCTTCGGTAGCGGCCCCAGAGGGTGAAACTTTCAGCGGCATGGCTGAGCGCGTGCTACCAGCCATTCAACGCGTAACGCTCAAGAAGCGGTCGAGCGTTGGCGTGGCATTGATTGTTCGTCCAATCGTGCATGCGTTCCTTAGATGCCGATTGGAAGGACTGGAAACGAGCGAGATGTGGAAAGTCTGCACCGAGACACAGCAGCCCGCCTGGTTTGAACTAGAGCCAAACGACGCTCGCTTGTCGCTAGAGGTCGCGATCGCGGATCGAAAGGCACCTGCGGCTTGAGCAAGTCCCGTTCGAAAGGGGACTTTCACCGAGCCCGTCGAACCCGCCGGCCAACATCAAACCACGCGATCGGGCAAGTCGCGATCAGGTAAGGATAGAAAAGCGATGACTCAGACAGCCCTCAAGACCTGGACCGAGATCAAACCGCAGCGCAAGAGCGTTATCCCGGAGGGTCTTTGGCTGCGCTGCCCGGCTTGCGCCCAGATGATCTACCGCAAGCAGATGGAGGCCAATCTGCACGTCTGTCCCGAGTGCTCACACCACTACCGCATCGGCGCCGCCGAGCGAGTTCGTCAAGTGGTCGATCCCGGCTCCTTTGAGCGTCAGTTCGCGGGCCTCTGGCCCACGGATCCTCTGGCCTTTACGGACCTGAAGCCGTACAAGGACCGGCTCGTTGCCGAGCAGGAGCGTTCAGGCCAGAGCGATGCGGTTCTGGCCGGCTCGTGCTTTATCAAGGGTCGCCCGGCGATCCTGTGCGTGCTCGACCTGAGTTTCATGATGGGATCGATGGGCAGTGTTGTCGGCGAGGTCGTCACACGCTCGGTCGAAGCGGCGATTGATCGCCGGATTCCCGTCATTGTGGTTTCGGGTTCGGGCGGGGCAAGAATGCAAGAGGCCGGGCTGAGCCTGATGCAGATGGCCAAGTCTTCCGCAGCGCTGGGCCGCCTCGACGCTTCTGGCGGACTGTTCATCAGCGTGCTGACTGACCCGACCACAGGCGGCGTGACGGCAAGTTTCGCGATGCTCGGCGACGTGATTCTCGCTGAGCCCAAAGCGTTGATCGGCTTCGCCGGTCCGCGCGTGATTCAGCAGACGATCCGGCAGGAGTTGCCCGAGGGCTTCCAACGGTCTGAGTACCTGTTGAAGGCCGGCATGGTTGATCGGGTAGTACACCGGGCCGATCTGCGGTCGGAACTCGCACGCGTGATCGACTACTCGGGTAGCTAGGCAGCGTCTCGCAACCATACCCGCCGGTTCCCGATTTCGACCGCCGAACCAACAACGCCCCCAACCACCCGCGATTTCTTGTCGCACCCACCTCCCACACGAGAGTCTTCATGCGGAGACCCGCGGCCGCGACCAAAATACGACTCTGGCACATGCTCGCGGCGGGACTGGCCTATGCGCTCTTGACCGCGCTCTCTGTTCCACCTGTGGGCTTCTGGCCGCTTGCGCTTGTCGCACCGCTGCCGTTGATCTGGGCCGCGACCATTCCGGGCCGTGTCAGCACGCTCGGGGCGACGGCGCTCTCGATCGGCACACTGCCCGTGTGGGCCTACACCCACATGTTTCTCATCAACGTGACGCCAGCGGGCTATCCGTTGCTGTGCCTCTATCTTTCAATCTACCCGGCACTGTTCGTTGCGCTGCATCGGGCACTGCGAAAGCGCGTGGGCGGAGTTCCCACAGCCCTCACTGCACCGCTTGTCTGGGTGCTGATCGAGCTGTTTCGAGGTGAGATTGGTCTGACCGGTTACCCGTGGTATCTGGCGGGTCAGCCCATCATCGAGCAGCCAACCCTCGCCTCGCCTGCAACGCTCGGGGCCATCTATCTCGTCTCAGCGCTCGTGGTCGCAATCGGCGGAGCGCTCGCCGATTCTGCGGGCTGGACCGGGCGGCCGCGCAAACTCGGCGGCATCTCGGCAGCGGGTGTGGCCGTCGCATGGACACTGGCCATCATCGCGGCCCGTTGGGGAGGTTCACCCGCAACCGAACCAGCGCGGGTCGCGATCGTGCAGACCAACCTCTCGCAGGACAACAAAGTCGGGTGGACCACGACTGAGCGGGTGAACGACTTTCGACGCTTTCTCGAACTAACGCGTCAGGCCGCAACGCGAACGCCGCCGCCCGACGTCATCTTCTGGCCCGAAACCATGTTCCCCGGCGAAGCGCTCAACCCCGTGGCCCTCGACACTCAGCGCGCGGCCCAGGAGAGCGGACTCGCCATCCCGCTCGAAAAGCCGCTGCTTGGTCCGGAGGGAGAGTTGATTCGTTCGGTACCCCTCAGCGGCTTCGCTGATGAACTGCTTCGCCGACAAAAGGCGCTGGGCGTGCCGATGGTGGTCGGAGCGATCGCCATCGAGGGATTGCGCTACGTTGAAGAGCGACCCGGAGCCTGGCGCTCCGCTCACGATCGACGATACAACTCGGTGTTTGTTCTCGCCGATGGGCGAGTCGATCCCGCTCGCTATGACAAACTCGACCTCACCCCCTTTGGCGAGGTGATTCCCTACGCCTGGCGGAGCGCAGCCCTGCAAGAGCAATTGCTAAATCTCGGCGCGACGGGCATGAGTTTCAACCTCTCGCACGGTTCTGGCCCAAGGGCCATCAGCGTGCCCGTCAAGCGAGCGACAGGCGGGCTAAGCCTCGGCTCCATCGTCGTCGCATCGCCCATCTGTTTCGAGGTGACCAAGCCCATCACCTGCCGGGCGTTAGCAGTCGGCGTGCCGGGCCTGCGGGCAGGAATGCTCTTCAACCCCTCAAACGACGGCTGGTTCGCCGACTATCCAGGCAGAGAGGTTCACTTGCAGTTGGCCCGCTGGCGGTGCGCTGAATTGGGACTGCCCATGGTTCGGGCGGTCAACACCGGGCTGTCGTGCATCATCGATCGACGCGGCCGTGTGCTCGAGCTCGGTCCGCAGGGTGCCGATCGACCGGCTCGCTCCGATGGAGTGCTGGCCGGCAGTGTGCCGATTGTTCCTTCTGGCGCCTCGACGCTCTTTGCCAGGTGGGGCCTCTGGCCGTTGTTCGTGCTGCTGGCGATCACGACAGCGATCATCGCGGTTTGGAAACCGATCGAACTCAAGATGCGGGCGAGCAAAGCCGTCATCTGATCGATCTCGGAGAGAACGATGCAGATGCAGAGCCTGTTGCGTGCAGCCACAATTCTTGTGTCGCTCGGATTGATCGGAGCGTGCTCGTCCGGCCCATCGACCAACTCCCCGTCGAGCGCGTCTGCTTCCAAAGCGACAAGCCGATCCGGAACGCCTTCTGGCAACCGCCCGAACGATCTCCGTCCGGTCTCCGACGACGGTCTGGCCATTCCAGGCCATGACGGTGCAAACTCTTCCATCGCTTCATCGCAGCTCTCCAACGAGCAACTGCGCGAGCGTGCCGTCGCCATCCTGCTCAAACGCGTCCACTCAAACGTGCCCGAAGAGCGTGCTAACGCCTTCGAAGCGCTCGTCTCCTCGCCCGGCCGATTGCGATTGGTCGCTCCGGACGGACTGATCGACCCAAATCCCGGCGTTCGCGGCGTCACAGCGCTCGCAATCTCCAAAGCCGGCCTTTGCAACCTCAAAAACGACGTTCGCCCCTTGCTCAACGATCCTCTGCCCCAAACCCGAGCCGCCAGCATCCTCGCGCTCTGGCGCTGTCAAGAGCGCGTTGATCCCAGCCCCCTGGCGCAGATGCTCAAGAGTGACCAGCCCGAGGTTCGGGCACAGGCCGCATACGTCCTTGGTGAAATGCGCGAGTCTTCCGCACGCCAGATGCTCGCCGATTCAGCCCGAGACCTCATCAAACGTGCCCCTCCCGGCGCTCAGCGGCTGCTTGACCTGCAGATAGCCGAGGCCCGGATCAAACTCGGCGACGAGCAGGCCATCACAGACGTTCGCTCTGCCCTGTTCCCGGCTAGGAACGACGATCTGGAAGCGGCCGCGCTCGCCGCACAAATCGCCGGCGAAGTCAAAGACCGCTGGTCGGTCAATGCGCTCATCTATCTCAGTTCCGTCCGCGACGACGAAGGCCGGCTCATGCCGCCCGAGGTCCGGCTGGCCGCCGCCGGGGCGCTGGCCAAGATGGGCTATGCCCAAGGCCCAGAGAACGCCCGACCCTTCCTCACCGCTCCAAGCCCCGCCCACCGGGCTTTGGCGGCGATGGTGATGGGCTGGAGTGGCGACTTGCAACATTTACCAAACATCGCCGTCTTGCTCGACGATTCCAGCCCACAAGTCTCCATCGCCGCGGCTTCGGCGGTGCTGGCGCTCTCAAAGGATCGCTCGAGATAGACTCTGCATCTGGAGCATCTGTCGCGCTCAGGTTCGCCCATGCAAAGGTGCCGCCGCCCGCCCATTTGACAACCAGAGCAAGTACAAGGTATCAAAACCAGTACCCGGTGCTGGGAAACCGGTTACGATTCGGTCTAGCCTTACCGCCCTCTGGAAAGCAATCCTCGTTTCTGACCCCCCAAGCGTCGAACCGATCGCCGGTCGACGCGGATAGACCCGACGAAGCGCCCACGCTGGGCATCGCTCGCCGCAGTCCGCAAGGAGTTGACAGTGCACGTAGTGACGAAGATTCTCGTGGTGTTCTGTGCGATCCTCGGTCTGCTTCTGGCAGCCCTCACGATGGCCTACGCCGCCAACGCCGACAGCATTCGAAAGGGCTTCAAGAACGAGAACGCAGCTCGCGTCGCGGCCGAGGTCTCGTCCAAACTCGAAGTCACGCAGGCCGCCGAACGACACGCCAAGGACCAGGCCACGCTCGCCTCGCTCCAGAACGAACTTTCGAGCAAGGAGCAGGCCATCTCAAACCTGAGTTCCGAGCGTTCGCGGCTCACCGCCGAGAACGAGCAACTCAAGGGCCAGATCGCCGCGGGCCAGAGCCAGTTCCAGCAGATCACCGCCCTGGGCGAGACTCAGGCCGCGCTCATCCGGCAGTATTCGGACGAAATCCGTACGCTCCGCGACGATCTTGTCGGCGGGGCCCAGCGCGAAATCGAACTGGTCGACCGAATCAACGAGTTGGAGTCTGTACGCGAGGTGCTGGAGCAGAACCAGCGGGCTTTGCGCGAGCAACTCGAAGAGAACCGTCTGGCGCTCCAGAACGCTCAGCAGGGCGGCATCGCTTCGGGCGGCACCAGCACCGTCGGCCTCATCCGTGAGAACGTCGGACCGCTCATTCGCGCTCGCGTCGCCGAGACATTCAGCAGCCCCACCGGCGACATGGTCGTTATCAGCGAGGGTGCCAATCGCGGCGTGCGAGAGAACACGCGTATGCACATCGTTCGCGGCAGCCAGTTCATAGGCTCAATCGTCATCACCGCCGTGGAGCCTACCAAGGCCGCAGGCCGGATCGAACTGACCAACGACGGCGCTCGAGTGCAGCGCGATGACGTGGTGCTTTCGCGCCTGACGCAGTGAGCGACTAGGCACTTCCAGCAGGCAAAAGCTCCTTTCTCGCTCTCGCCCCTGCACTCTTAGCCTTTCCGACCCGCGAGCCCGACGCTTGAACCGATGCGACGTTTGCTCGCTTGTCTACCCCAGCCCGCCGATCTGACCGAGGTACCACGACGATGAATCAGTACGGAATGAGCATGCCCGGCGGCCAGATGCAGAGAACCGCCAGCATGAACGTGTACACAGGCCTGCTCGCACTCTCGGTGCTGGCCCTCGTCGCGGCGTGCGCCTTCGTCTACCTGCAGGGCAGCAAGATCGGCCTCGAAGGCCAGCCATTTAAGTTGCAGGAAGTGAACGAGCAAACCAAGACGTACAACATCAAATTGGCGGACTAAGTGTGCTTTGAGCGCGCGATGCGAGCCTGGTGTACGGGTGACCAACCAAAGCCGACGATCGGTTCACGCACGCTTGACACGGGTCCGCGATGCGATAGTGTTCCACCCCCCAGCCAACGGGCTGGGGTACAACCTGTTTGGGGCGGTAGCTCAATTGGTTAGAGTACCGGACTGTCGATCCGGTGGTTGCGGGTTCGAGTCCCGTCCGCCTCGCTTCGTAAGCCCCTGCTATGCGGGGGCTTATCGTTTTTGGATTCTGCCGCCTCGTTTGGTTTTGGGCCCATTCCGCGCCAAGTGCGCGCTTCCTGCGGAAGCACTTGGCTTCCGCCGATGATCAACACTCCACATGTTCCTCATCCGCAACGCACTCCCCAAAGACCTTGACGATCTGCACGCACTGGCGAAGCAGACCTTCTTCATCAACCTGCCTCCCGACCGCGAGATCATCCAAGGCAAGATCGAGCAGAGCCTGCGAAGTTTCCAGAGGCTTTCCACTCCGCTCGTCAAGGACGCCCGCGCCAAGGATCGCGGTCATGCTGGTTCAAGCGCAGCGCCCACAAGCGCATCCATGAAGGCCCCGTCGCCCTCGCGCGGCGGGCGGACTTCCGCATCGTCCGCACGCTCCATCCCCCGCCGAAGCCACGCTGAGGGCTCTGGCTCTGGCTCTGGCTCTGGCATGAGGAGCGTCACCGGGCGATCCGACCTCTTCATGGTCGTGCTCGAAGACCGCACCACCGGCGGCGTGATCGGCACCAGCCAGATCATCGCGCGCATGGGTGGCAAAGGGCATCCACGGCTCTTTCTTACACTCTCAACCATGACCCGTCAGAGCCATTCGCTCAAAATCAGTTGGACGCACCAACTTGCACGGCTCGAGCGCGACGAGAGCGGCCCCACCGAGATTGGTGGATTGATTCTTAATCATGCCTTTCGAGGTCACCCGCTGCGGCTCGGTCGGCTGCTCTCGTTTGTCCGCTTCCACCTGATGGGGCTTTACCGCGATCGGTTTGCGCAGCGAGTCGTCGCCGAGATGCTCGGGCCGATCGATCGCAACGGGTACAACCCGTTCTTCGAGAAGTTCACGCGGCACTTCGTTCCGCGGCCCTTTCCAGAGGTCTACCGCTTCAGCCAGAGCAGCAAGGAATTCATCGAAGGGCTGATGCCGCCCGACGACATTGATCTGTCGATCATGGACCCGGAGGTCGCGGCGAGCGCCGGATCGGTGAGCACCGACACCGAACCCGCCCGCCGATTGCTCGAACGGCTGGGGTTCGAGTATCACCAGCGGATCGACCCGCTCGACGGCGGTCCGCACCTTGAGGCCGAGATCGACGCGATTTCGCTCGTTCGCCAGACTCGATTGGTTCGCACACTCGAGGGCGGCCGGCGAGCACCCAGAAACTCAGGACGCGGCGCGGCACGCAGCGCAGGTCAGCGATTGCGTGCGCCAGACTTGATCGTGAGCGCAACCGACGAGGCGGGCGGGTTTCGAGCCGTGCAGACCTTTGGCGAGGTCCTGGCTACACGCGGAAAGCAGGGCGGCCGCGCTGAACTGGTCACCGCAGACATGGAACTTCTGCGCCACGACCGCGGCTCGGTGCTGGGTGCCACACAACTCGACTTGTGAACTCCGCACCGCCCAACAACGACGGGCACGGCCGTTAAGTCGACAGGCCATCGCTCGTAGTACGGATGAGGCGTGTTGACCGAACAGCCGAAGTAAGGACTGTCCGACTCATCCACCAAAGCCTTCGGCGTCGGCCTGTCCGGCGCCTCGACCGAGATTGCCTCGCTCGCCCGCGCCCTTCCACTGCGCCGCGAACCAGGTATCCACAAGTTCAACGATACGCTCGTGCAGTTCTTTGGCCCGCTGGTCAGCGCCCGAAGGAACCTGGTTGATGAGCACACTGAACGCTAGACGATCCTCGCCGGTACGCGCGGAGACGTAACCCGTGAGCGTGCGAACCTCGCGGATGTACCCGCTCTTAGCGCGAACCTCACCGTCGAGTTTGCTCTTGCGGAATCGCGTACGAACCGTTCCCTCTTGCGCGGCGACGGCGAGCGACTCGATGAAAGTGTTCCGAATCTCGGCGTCGCGCGCGATGGCCGCGAGCCACCCGGTCATAAGCGCCGCCGTGACGCGGTTCTTTCGGCTCAGGCCTGATCCGTCGGCCATCGTGAGGTCGGTGGCGGCATCTGAGCTCAATCGATCTCGGATGAGCATGCGCACCGCCGCGGCGCCGTTGATCCATGAACCGGGCTGACCGGTCACCTTGTTGCAGGCGGCCTTGAGCAGACACTCGGCGTAGAGGTTGTCTGATTCAACGTTGCAGCGCTCCAGCACCACGTCGATGGGTGTCTTGATCATGGTCACGGCCCGCTCGACACCGGGTGGCGCAGAGAGATTCTCAAGCGGCTCGGCATACCGAACCACCGGCGGCGAGGGCCGCTGCTGCGCACCCGGTCTACCGCCGATGCCGCGCTGACCGAGCGCGTCGGCGAGCAGACGACCGAAGAACATCCCAGGATCACGCACCGTGACCTGAACGGGCTTGATCGCGGTGCGCACCGAGCCGTGCAGATTGAATCGCGTTGGACCATCGCCGTGCTCGAGCCAGATCTGCGTGTTGCCCTGTGAGACCGTCCGTGCTTTCGAGCGGTCCACCTCGAGCCACGGCGCAGAGGGTTCGGTGCGAACGATCGGCGGATCGCCCGCCCGGCCCGAGGGCGACGCGTGAACGCTGAGCACGTTCGCGTGGAAGTTGATCCCGCAGACCGGAGCGCAATATGCGCGATTCAACTGGTCCGCCGGCCAGTCGGCGTGAAGCATGTTTCGATCAAACACACGGTCGTCGAGGATGATCTCGTCGATCCGTGTTGCGCCCGCGGCAACAATCGCATTGACCACGGTTGAGAGGAACGACTCGGCCGACATGCCGAGTTGTTCCAGAAGCGCCGGATCGCCCATGGCAGGATCGCCTGATCCACGGATGATCAGCCGATTGCCCTGCAACAGGATGTAGGTTCGAAACTCGAAGTCCTTGCCGAGCGTCGCGAGCGCAAAGCCCGACGTGATGAGTTTCATGTTCGACGCGGGCACGAAAGAGCGACGCGCCGGATCATCGGGCAGAATCGAGACCAGTTCTCGATCAGACTGGCAATCTCGGATCGACACGGCGATGGTGGCGTTGCCCATTCGGGCCGCGGCGATAGCATCGATGATCTGCCGGCGAAGCCTATCGGTTGAACCGACGCGACCGAGCGCGGGAGTCGCGATGAGTGCCACGGCCAACAGCACGCACAATGCTCGAAGGCTCGCCGCTGTGTGCCGCGAGGAAAAACGCCGGGCCTGAGCGCCCACAACAGATTGAATCATCGAACCCTCCGCTCGACGCCCGCAA
>JBGSRG010000268.1:0-3714 GCA_041737685.1 Phycisphaerales bacterium
TGGCCTACTTCGCCAACCATCCCGAACTCGCCACCTCCGCCGCCCAAGCCCTCATCTCACTGGGCCGCTGCGACGAGGCCGTGCGAGAACTGCGACCCGTCGCCCTCGCCAACCCCGCCGACATCAACATCCTGCAACTCCAGGCCGCGGCCCAGATCTACGCCCCAAGCGCTGAGCCCATCGACGTCTCCGCTGCGCACCTCGCCCACGGCCGCCTGCTCGAGCGCATGATGCCCGCCTCGCGCGCACCCTTCCACAACGTCCGCAACCCCGACCGGCCCATCCGCGTCGGTCTCGTCGCCGGCGACTTCCGCCGCCACGCCTCATACTACTTCCTCACCGGCCTGCTCGACCGCTACGACCGTGAACATATCCAACTCGTTCTCTATCACAACTACGCCTCGCAAGACGACCACACCGCCAAACTCCGCGCCCTGGTCGATCGCGGCGTCGACGGCCGCTGGCAGACCTTCCGCGATATCTCGCGCATCTCGCACCACGACGCGGCCGAACTCATCCGAAAGGACCAAATCGATATCGCCCTCGACCTCGCCGGCATCACCCTCGGCAGCGCCCTACCCATGTTCTGCCACCGCGTGGCCCCCGTGCAGGCCACATGGCTCGGTTATCCCTGCACCACCGGCGTGCGGGAGATGGACTACCGAATCACCGATTCCACCATCGACCCGCCGGGCACCGAGAACTTCAGCAGCGAAACCTTGCTCAAAATCGACCACTGCTGGGCGTGCTGGCAAGCGCCGCAGGACGCTGGCCCGCCAGAGCCTCTCCCGCCCAGCCAACGACAGCCCGGCGCACCCTTCACCTTCGCTTCCTTCACCGCACTACAGAAGTTCAACGAGCCGATGATCCGCGCCTGGTGCCGCGTGCTCCGAGAAGTGCCCAACTCGCGCTTGCTCATCAAGAACAACCGCCTCGTCGCCGACCAGGTGCGAGAAGTCACCGCCCGCCGCTTCGAACTGGCGGGCCTCGCCCGCGACCGCCTCATCATGGAAGGCCCCAACACCACCGGCTCCACGATCATCAGCGAGTACGCACGCGTCGACCTCGTCCTCGACACCTGGCCCTACAACGGTTACACCACCACGCTCGAAGCGGCGTGGATGGGTGTGCCAACCGTCACGCGCTTGTGGGCAACACCGCCCGGCCGGTTCGGCCTGCTGGTCAACCGCCAATTGGGCCTTGAAGACCTCGTCGCCTATGACGACGAAGGCTTCATCACCCTCGCCGTCACACTCGCCCGCGACCCCGATCGCCTTCGCGCACTGCGCACTGAACTTCGCTCGCGACTCCAAACTTCCGCTCATGCCGACGCCGACACATTCTGTCGCAGTTTCGAGGCGGCGATGCGCAAGATTTGGCGAACCTGGTGCAACAGCGCCGCTACCGCCGCGGCGTGATCCGCCCCTGCGCCCTGGTCTTCATGTCACCAAGCAAACCGCCCCAACATCCCTCGGCGCTCACACACCCCCAACACCCGGCAGCACGCCCTTGGCACGCAACACCAACAGCACCCCCGTCACCACGCCAAACACGATCACGCCCAACTGAAATCCCCGGTCCCGCGTCGCCAGCTCCGTCGGGTCGTCATACACCCCACGCTCCAGAAGCAACACCGCCCGCAACAGCGCGTACGTCGCCGGCACCAGCGTCAGCCACAACAGGTTGAACCCGTGCGTGTACAACGCCGCTTGCCCAATCACGTAATCCGAATAACTCAGCAGCGATGCCACGGCGGTAATCACCACCAGCATCCGCAGCGTCTCGTCAGAATAACTCGCCTGCACCCCCCGAACCGCGATCGCCCCCGCCCCGCCGCCCATCGTCCGACGCTCACCAAGCCGCTTGCCGAACGCCAGAAACATCGCCACAAACAGCGTGCAATTCAGCAGCCAACTCGAAGGTTCCACCAGCACACACGCACATCCGCCCAGCACACGCAAAACAAACCCCGCCGCGAGACTCATAACGTCCAGCACCGGCCGCCGCTTGAACACATTGGTGTACAACACCACGTTCAGCACATACGCCAAAACACAGCCCGCAGTCAGCCAGCCGCCGCGCCCGCCCTCCTCACCGCCCGTGCCCGCAAACACCAGCCCAAGGCACGCCAGCGCCAGCACAATCAGCCCCACCGCGATCCATCGCGCCAGCCCTGCCTTCACCCGGCCCGCGGCGATCGGACGCAGTCGCTTTCGCGGATGCATCCGATCCGCATCAATATCACGCAAATCGTTCAGGATGTAGCAGCCGCTCGACGCCAGCGCAAACGCGCCCACCGCGCCGATCACCGACACCACCGCGCCGGGCTTGTCCAGCGCCATGCCGTAGACCGGCCCGATCAGCACGAACACGCTCTTGGCCCATTGCTTGGGCCGCAGCAGTTTCACCAGATCGAGCACCGACGGACCACCCGAAACAGGGACCCTCGACGCATCATGCATCGGCGTCGAGCCCGGTCCTGAACTGTTCGTGATCGACTCTTCGGTCATGATCCCACAGTCCCGTTGTCCCCCCTCCCGCGCCTCTACTGCCTGTCCATAGAACACAAACTGCACCCGTTGCATATCGGCCCATCCAGCGGGGGGGCATCACGCTCAACGCCGATGTGGCCGAACAGGTGTATCTTCACGCTCTGCCCCTCACACATGCCCTCTCACACCCCCAACACCCCCGCACCGCCCCCTACAGCCCCCCATTCAGCGCCAGAACTGCTGTTCAATCAGCCCCGTGCCGCACGCCGCGCCAGCCTGCTCGCCAGCCTCATTGCTGGCCTGCTGGTCACCGCCGTCATCTGGCCCTCCATCTTCCTGCTCCCCTACGCCGGCCGCGCGGCAGACGATCAGGCCCATTTCCACGAACTGGCCATCCGCACCTTCTCCGCGCAGTGGCCAAAGCCCAACCTCAGCGATTACGCCTCAGCAACCACCCCGGCCTACCACCTCATCCTCGCTGGCGTCGATCATGCCCTCGGCGGCGGCGTCTCCCGCCTCACGCTCCAGTTCGCCGGCTCGTTCTTCACCATCGCCCTGCTTGCCCTGCTCGCTTTCAGCGTGATGCAAGAACTTGGCTCCGCTCGCACCCACCGCGCACTAACGGTAAACCCGCCGCCCGATCCTCGCGCCGATGCACTCCGCGCACTGGTCGTCTGTCTGCCACTGCTCGGCAGCATCTACGTCTGGGCCAGCGGCACCTATCTGCTTCCCGACAACGCGGGATGGCTGGGTGTGCTCGGTGTGTTTGGCCTCTCGCTCGCCCGCTTTCGAAACACCACAACCGCTGTTGCTTCGCCCTGGCTCTGGTGGCTCGCTTCCGCGGCCGCGCTCGCGGTGCTCGTCGTCACCCGACAGAACCACCTGTGGACCGCCGGCCTGCTCGTCGCCAGCGGCTACCTCGCGCCGTTCACAAGTAGACTTCATCCAGAGCCACTGATGCGCGACGGATCACTCTCGGCGTTGCTCGTGCGTGTGCCTCGCCGCTTGCTCAACGCACTCATCGCCTTCGCGGCGTGCCTGCCCGCCATCGCGCTGCTTGCCTACCTCTTCAATCTCTGGGGCGGCCTCATGCCCGCGCGATTCCAGACTCAGCACGTCGGTGCCAACCCCGCCACGCCCGCGCTCATGCTCGCGCTCTTGGCCGTCTACTCCGCCTTCTTCGCGGGCCACCTGCGCCACGCCTTGCTCGCGCTCTGGAACC
>JBGSRG010000334.1:0-11134 GCA_041737685.1 Phycisphaerales bacterium
GGAACGGGCGCGGCTCGCAGAAGCGAGGGCGAGTGGGTCGGAGGGACGCGAGCGAGCGTTGCAGGGGGCGCTCTCGGAGTCGCAGGCTCGGATCGCTCGGCTGGAAGAAGCGATTGAGAGTGTGAAGCGAGAGGCGACGGCGACGCTGATGGCTGCTCGCGAGGCCAAGGCCGATTCGGAGCGGCAGATGGCGGAGAACGCGGCTCGGATGGAGCAGGCGTTTGGGTCGCTCGCGGGCAAAGCACTGGCGCAGAACTCGGGAGAGTTTATGAAACTCGCCGAGCGGACCTTTACGGCGAAAGGGAACGAAACGGCGGCCGAGGTGGAAAAGAAGCGCGAGGCGGTGGATCGGCTTGTGCAGCCGATCGCCGAGACGCTGCGGAAGACCGAAGAGAAACTGGCAGCGCTGGAGCGAACACGAACCGAGAGCGAAGCGCGGCTGATGGAGCAGGTGCGTCAGGTCTCGGCATCGGGCACGGAGTTGCGGACAGAGACGGCGAAGTTGGTGAAGGCGCTGCGCGAGCCGCAGGTGCGGGGGCGGTATGGCGAGATTCAACTGAAGCGCGTGGCGGAGTTGGCGGGGATGCGGTCGTACTGCGATTTCAGCGAGCAGGACTCGACAGTGGACTCAGAGGGAAATGCGCTGCGGCCGGACATGGTGATCCGGCTGCCCAACGGGCGCGAGATGGTGGTGGACTCGAAGGTGAACCTCAAGCCGTACATTGACGCGTGGGAGGCGACGGACGAAGCTTCTCGCGAGATGCACTTGAAGCGGTATGCCGACGGGGTGGTGAAGCAGGCGGGACTGTTGGGCAAGAAGGAGTACTTCAGGAACTACGAAGGCTCAGCGGAGTTTGTGGTAATGTTTGTGCCGGGAGATGGATTTGTGGATGCGGCACTGGCGCATCGGCCGGACTTGTTGGACATCGCGGCGTCGCAGCGGGTGTTGCTGGTCAGCCCGAGTTCGTTGATCGCGATGCTTCGAGCGGTTTCAGTGGGGTTCGCCGAGCAGACATTGTCGAAGGAGGCGGGGGAGATTCGACGGCTGGCGGTGGAGTTGCACGAACGGGCGGCGGTGATGCTGGATCATGTGGCCCGGCTGGGAAGTTCGCTTGGCTCAGCGGTTGATCGGTACAACTCGCTGGTGGGCAGCGTGGAGAAGCGGGTGATGCCGACGCTGCGAAAGATCGAGTCGAGCGGGGCGTCGAGTGCGAAGGAACTGGTGGAGTCGGACGAGTTGGTGGTGCGGCCGCGAGAGATTGAGGGCGCGGTCTTGGGCGGCGAGTGACGGGGCCGAACTGAGAGACGATTTGGTCGGCGCGATTGCGGCGGCCGGATGGAACGTAGAAAGGGTTGATGTCGAACGATCGACTTGTTCTGATTGCCAAGGCGCTCGCTGATCCACAGCGACTGGCCATCCTCGAGCGCATTGCGCGGGAGCAAGAGGTGGCGTGTCAGACGCTGGTGGATGAGTTTGAAATCACACAGGCGACGATTTCGCACCACATCACGCAGTTGGTGCAAGCTGGGCTGATCGCGTCGCGCAAGGCGGGGCGGTGCTGCTTCTTTCGCGTGGAACTCAAGGGTGTTGCGGCGTTTGGGCGAGAGTTGGACGCGCGGCTCGCTGGCAACGAGCGGCTGAAGCGGACCGCCGGGAAGACGGCCGCGGCAGCACTGACGAAAGCCGCGACTGCGAAGAAGGCGAGGGCGCGGACGAGTGCGAAGTCGGGGAACTCGGCGGCGTTGAGGGGCGGGAAGCGCAGGGGTTGAGCGAGGAGTTGCGCAAGTTCTAAGCGACAGGTCGAACGAGGGGTTGAATCGTTCAGACTGGCCGTGAGCGCGGGTGAGGGTTCATTCTTTGTGTCGAGGTTGAGGTCGCCTGAAGGCGCCCCCCCACTACGAATTCCCCTGAATGGGTTGAGTTTCACTTTGCGGATCGGTCGAACCCGGCGCACGCGCGGCGGGTACCATGACACTTTGATCGATATCGAAACATCCGCGCTCGGAACCGAGGCGTCGTTGGGCAAGCCGACGGTTGAAAGGCCGTCGGTTAGAGAACGACGACGGGCGAGCGAGTTCGCACGCAGGACTGCGCGCGGGTGGTCTTGGCACAGGTACGCACACTCACACTCATCCTTAGACACTCACACTCAAACACTCAGGAGACTCACATGAGCGATTTCAAGGGCAAGGTTGCGTTGATCACCGGCGGTACGAGCGGCATTGGCAAGGCCACCGCGTTCGAACTGGCTTCTCGCGGTGCGCAGGTGGTGATCACTGGCCGACGCGAAGAAGAGGGGAAGGCAGTTGCGTCGGAGATCGGCAAGCACGGCGTGAAGGGCGTGTTCGTGCAGGGTGACGTGACGAAGGAAGCGGATATCGAAAGAGCGGTGGCCGAGGCGTTGAAACTCTCGGGCAAGATCGACGTCGCGTTCAATAACGCGGGTGTCGAATTGATGGGTGTCAACACCTCGGACACGACGACCGATCAGTATCGCAAGATCTTCGATATCAACGTGCTGGGCGTGATGCTGAGCATGAAGCACGAGATCGCCGCGATGCTGAAGGCCGGCAAGGGCAGCATCGTGAACAACGGCTCGATCGCCGGCTCGATCGGCATGGCGGGGGCGGGCATCTACATCGCGAGCAAGCACGCCGTGCTGGGGTTGACCAAGTCGGCAGCGCTGGAAGTCTCGAAGCAGGGCGTGCGTGTGAACTCGGTGTCGCCCGGCGCAATCGAGACGCATATGTACGAGCGGTTTACGGGTGGGCAGAAGCAGACGCAGGACTACATGGCGTCGATGCACCCGATCGGGCGAGTGGGCAAGCCGGAAGAGATCGCCAAGGCCGTGGCGTTTTTGCTGAGCGATGCGGCGAGCTTTGTGACGGGCCACGACCTGCGTGTCGATGGTGGCTTTACGGCGCAGTAAGTGTCGCATGGCTCAACTGAGTATGGTTGGTCGTGACTCAGCGCGTCTGGAGCCAGACGTTTATCTGATTCTGTTCCGCGATCCCTTTCTCGCGATGCTCGCATCGCCCTATGGAGTTCTCACGATGACCAACGAGAAACTGCTCGAGCGGTTGAACTGGCGGTACGCGACGAAAAAATTCGATCCGAGTCGCAAGATTGCGCAGGCGACGTGGGAGACGCTCGAGAAGACGCTGCAACTCTCGCCCAGTTCGTTTGGTTTGCAACCGTGGACCTTTCTGGTCATCAAAGACGAGCAGGTGCGCAAGCAGTTGCGTGAGGTGAGTTGGGACCAGCCGCAAATCACCGACGCGTCGCACCTGGTGGTGGTCGCGGGCATTCAGAAGATCGACACCGAGCATGTGGAGCGGTATGTTGCGCGCGTGGGGGAGGTGCGGGCGCAGAGCATGGATTCGCTGAAGGGTTTGCACAAGATGCTGACCGACTTTGTGGACGGCGCTGAGGCAAAGGGCATTGACCTTGAGGCCTGGGCTGGCCGGCAGGCGTACTTGGCGCTGGGAGTGTTCCTAACGTCCGCCGCGATGCTCGAGGTTGATGCGTGCCCGATGGAAGGGATCGACCCGGCGGGCTATGACCGGATTCTGGGCCTTGAGGCGAAGGGCCTGCGTGTGTTTTGTGTGGTGACTGCGGGCTATCGTGCTTCGGACGACAAGTACGCGGTCGCGCCGAAGGTGCGGTTTGAGTTGGAGAGTGTGGTCAAGCGGGTGTGAGCATTTTCCGGCCGACGTGTGAACGTGAAGGTTGGGAACGTTGCCCAACGGCAAGTCGCCGGTTCAGCCGCGTTGTACTTTGCTCGCGTCGAGAATCGCCTCGACCAAGCCTGTGGGCACCGGTCCTGGCAGGCTGGAAGGTCGCTGCAAGGCCAGCCCCGCTGTGAGGGCCATCGCTTTGCCGTAGTTCTGCACATAAACCGCGCAGTCCGAGCAGAACGCCAGGTGCGAATCAAAGGTGAAGCGTTGGTCCTTTGGCAGGGTGCCCTCGAAGTAGTCCAGAAGGAAATCGACGCAGTGCTGGCAGGAGACCGAACCGGCGGCCTTTGGGCAGGGCGGCCGCGGGCTGGCGGGCCCTTCTGAGGCGGACTGGTCTTTGGCGGGTTGGCCGATGGGCGTTTCTGAGGGCCTCATCGCTCGTCCTCCACGAGCGCTGGCTCGAGCAGTTTCATCAGCGCCTGGCGAGCGCGGTGCAGCCGCTGTCGAACCGAAGCATCGGAGATTCCCAGCGAGTTGGCCACGGCCTTGGACTCCAAACCCTCAACATCCCTGAGCACGAGCACGGTGCGATACTCATCGGGCAGTTCTTGCAGCGCGTCGAGCACCGCCGCGCGTGTTTTGATGCTCAGCCCCGTGGAGTGTGTGACGGAATCTCCGCTGGTCTGCCCCGCCATGCCGCTTGGCCACGGAGTGGGGCTTTGAGCGTGCTCACCGTTTTGAAAGACGGGCAGGAGTTCTTCGATCGAGCTCTCGCGTCGGCTGCGGTCCTTGCGGCGCTTCATCAACGCGGCGTTGATGGCGATGCGGTGAATCCATGTGCTGAGCGACGATCGGCCGTCGAAAGAGTCGAGAGCCTTGAACGCTGACAAGAACGCGTCCTGCACCGCGTCTTCGGCGTCCTGCTCGTTTCGTGTGTAGCGTCGAACGATGCCGAGCAGCCGCGGTGTCATGGATCGCACGAAGTGCTCGAAAGCACTGGGATCACCGGCCTTCAGACCGGCGAGGAGTTGGGATTCTTGGTGCTGGTCAGTTTCGGCAGCGGCTTTGATGTTGTCGGGGCCATGCTCGCGGGACACTTGGGCTAGCGGATCAGCCCGGTTCACGCGGTCAGCCCTTTGGTCGTCAATCGTCGAGTTGGAGGCGGGTTCGATCATGCGCTGGACTGGATGGGTTCAAGAGCCGGGCGATGGGAATCGGTTCTGCGACTTCGATGGGAGGATTGAAAGGACATCGAAGGCTAAGGCCGGAGTTTGATGCCCCGTGGACGGATAGGCGGGACGCCTGTCCAACTCGGAGTGGAGAGTCGATGATATGAGGGGAGAGGAGCAGAGCGGCAGCGCACTACCACATGAACCTCGCACAACTGAGTCACGTTTCCTCGCAGTTCTACTCGCTCATTGTGGCGTTCACTCGTCTATCTCCATCAGGAGCCCGCGAATCCGCTCGACTTGATCGTTGTTCACTGCGTGCGGCAGGCCGGGATAACGGACAAGCGAAACCGATGCACCCATGCCTTCCAAGACTTCTGCCGTCTGTTCTACCCGAGTCCATGGCACGTGCGGGTCGGGATCGTTCGCACCCAGAAAGACCGGCGTGTGGGCGAGTGACCCCGTGAAGGAGAACTTCGTGTCAGGCGGGCCCACGAGCCCGCCGGTACACGATGCGATGAACCCGTATCGACGCGGGAACTTTGCCGCGTGGTCCGCCGCGAGGCACGCACCCTGCGAGAAGCCGATAATCGCAACGCGATCACTGCCCAATCCAAAGCCCGCGAGCCTCTGGATGATCGCTTCGATCAGTGTGTGGGCCGAGGCGACGTGGGCGTCGTTGGCGCCGTGCGCTGCCAGGAATGACTGGGGATACCAGCTCCGTCCTGCCGCGTCGGGCGCGAGAAAGACGATGTCGGGCACGTTGAGCACTCGTGCCAAGCGGAGAATATCTTCCGCTGACCCTCCGCGACCGTGCAGCAAGATCGCTGCCATGCGAGCGTCGTGCAGGCCTGTTCCGATGTTGTAAACGGGGGCTGCGGCGTGCGCACCCTCCACGATCATCGAATCAAAGGCCGAGCTGTGTCCCATCGTGTTTGCGGGTTTCATGTTCCTGCTCACGTCTGCGTCCCTCGATCTGATTCGATTGGCATGAGCGTTTGTTCGATGCGCGTTCGTAGCGCCTCGTGCTGAGGAGGCAGCATCAACGATTCGCCCAGCGAATCCAGAGGCTCGTCCACCGCGAAGCCCGGCCCATCGGTGGCGATCTCAAACACCACACCGCCGGGGATTCGGAAGTAGATTGACTGGAAGTATTGCCTGTCGATGATCGGTGTTACACCGACACCGAACGCACGGATGGCATCGGCCGCACGCACCTGCGCACCGTGATCGAGCACTCGCCACGCAACGTGGTGAATCGTGCCAGCACCCATGGGCTGCGGCACGGCGTCGGTGTCCTCGATCAACAGGAGCCGCTGCCCGATACCGCGATGAGCCTCGTCCAGCGTGTACTCCGTCACATTGTGACCTTCGCCATCGGATTCCCGACGCGCCTTGGTGAAGCCCAGAGCCTTGGTCAGAAAGTTCGCGGTCTCTGCGGCGTGGGGCACGCGGATCAGCACGGAGTCTGCCCGTAGGCCCGGAGTGTCATCACCAGTCTCGGTGTTCTGGCCGCGGTCGGCATCGTCGCCGCCTACGTGCGAGCGACCGCTCGCGCCATTGGCGGCCAGCACTTGGCTCGAGACGTGCCGTTCGATCAGCAGGAGTTGCATCCCGTCAGGATCTTCGAGCGCATGCGCAGGTTCACCAAGAACCGAGCAGGGCCTCACATCGATGTTCAGGCGTCGCAGTCGTTCGAGGCTTGGAGCCAGCAGACCCGTTGGAACCGCGAGCACGGCGCCCGCAATCTCGTTGTTGCCGTGGCGGGCCTTTGAAGCCCGTGGGTTCGGAAAGTGCGTGAGCAGCGTGCCCGGCGATCCGACATGATCACCGTAGTAAAGGTGATAAGTGAAGGGATCGTCGAAGTTCACCGTCTTTTTGACCAGGCGTAGTCCGATCGCGCGTTTGTAGAAGTCGACGTTCGCGCGAGGGTCCTTCGCAAAGGCCGTGATGTGGTGGATTCCTGTGATCATGGGTTGCATGTGGTGTGTGCCTTTCAATCACCGCTTCCCAGTCGCATACCTCGCCCTTCGGCCCGTGCCGGGGAGCGGAGCGACTCTCGGAAACTTCTTGACATATAGACGTACGTCGAAGTGAATGCGCGTGTTCACAAGCCATTTCACGCTCCGCGCAAGTGTCGCGGCTTGCTGTTGCCGTTGGCTTGACTCCAGACCGAGAGGCTATGAATGCCTGCGTGAATCTGCGGGTCGCGACAGTGCGACCCGGGGCATTTTCGGACGAGCACACTTCAGCATCTCGAGGTGCAGCCCGTGGGCCATGTGCGCGATGATCTTGCCCAGGTGACCTTGGCTTCCATTTGACTTTGCTTACGCTCGGTGCGCGGTCGAGAACGTCAAAGTCCGAGGTTGGACTTTGATGGCACGGGAAGCAGACTCAGTTGGTCGCGGTCTGTTTCCAGTCCGGCACTCGTCTGCGCACCATTGCCCATAGGCTCTCTAACAGTTCGCGCGTGCCATGCTTGGTAGCGCCGGAGACCGCGATCACCTCTTCGTCGTGGCCCAGTTTCAGCTCACTGCGGAAACGGCCGACCGCGCCTCGCACCAAGTCGGCGTCGAGCAGGTCGATCTTGTTGAGCACAATCAGTTCCTGCTCTTCGGCGAGTTTGGGCGAGTATCGCTCGAGTTCTTTGCGAATCATCCGATAGTTCTCGGCGGCGGCACGGCCGAGAGAGTCGGTATCGGCGTCGATGCTCGCGGCGGCCTCGGAGAGGTCGATGACGTGCAGCAGCACGCGCGTGCGTTCAACGTGGCGCAGGAACTCGTGGCCCAGTCCGGCCCCCTCGGCCGCGCCCTCGATCAGGCCGGGAATATCGGCCAGCACCAGCCTGCGGTTCTCGCCGAGCTCGGCGATGCCGAGTTGGGGATGAAGCGTGGTGAAGGGATAGTCGGCGATCTTTGGATGGGCTTTGGTCAGAACGCTGAGGAGTGTGCTCTTGCCGGCGTTGGGCAGACCGATGATGCCGACGTCGGCCAGGAGTTTGAGTTCGAGTTTGACCTCGAAGACTTCGCCCGGCTCGCCCGGCTGCGCGGTTTTGGGCGACTGGTTCGTCGACGTGGACATTTTGTCGTTGCCCAGGCCGCCGCGACCACCTTTGGCCAGCACGACTCGATCGTTTGGTTTGAGGTCGGCCATGACCTCGCCGGTGGTTGCGTTGGTGATGATGGTGCCCGGCGGGACAAGGACGATGAGGTCCTCGCCGTCGAGCCCGTACTGCTGCTTGCCTCGGCCGTGGTCGCCGTGGGGCGCTTTGACGTTGGTGATGCCGCGGAAGTCGAGCAGGGTGTTGACGTTGTCGTCGGCAACGAAGACAACGTCGCCGCCCTTTCCGCCGTTTCCGCCGTCGGGTCCGCCTTTGGGGATGTACTTCTCGCGCCGGAAGGAGGCGGAGCCCCGGCCGCCGTCGCCGGCAGAGATGGTGAAAGCGGCTTGGTCTATAAACATCGGGTGTGAGGATAGACGGGTCGGGGGGCCGACTCGGGCGAAGGTGATCGTGCGGCCGAGGATGTTTGGAAGAACGAAACACGAAGCCGGGCTTCGATGGTTCGGCTGAGCACTGCGAACACGGGGTGCGAGTCACTGAGATTCTGGACGATTTGCTGGTCCGATCAGCACATTGTCAGGCCACCATCAACGCAGATGGTCTGGCCGGTGAGAAAGCCCGCGTCGTCGCTGGTTGCATATGCCACTGCGGCGGCGATGTCGTCGGCGGTGCCGGTCTGCTTGACGGCCTGAAGGCCAAGCACGTGTTCTCTGACTTGCAACGGCAGATTGGCGGTCATGTCGGTCTCGATGAAGCCCGGAGCGACGACGTTGCAGGTGATTCCCTTGGACCCAAGTTCTCGGGCGATGGTCTTGGAGAGGCCGATCAGCCCTGCCTTGGCCGCTGCGTAGTTGGCCTGGCCGGAGTTTCCGACAACGCCGGACGTGGAAGCGATGTTGACGATCCGACCGAACCGGGCACGCATCATGGGGCGTGCGGCAGCGCGGATGGAGGCGAAGGCGGAGGTGAGGTTGACACGGATGACCTCGTCCCACTCGGCATCGCTCATGCGCATGACGAGATTGTCGCGTGTGATGCCCGCGTTGTTAACGAGGATGTCGAGCCGGCCGAGGGACTCGGCAACTTCTTCAACCAACTTGCCCACGGCGGCCACGTCGCCAACATCACAGGCGCGCGATGTGGCGGTGCCGCCCGCGGCTTCAATGTGCGACTGGAGGTCGGTGAGCGGTGACAGCGATCGCGCGACGAGCACGACGTGCCGGCCTTCTTTCGCCAGGCGCAGCGCAATGGACCTGCCGATGCCCCGACTAGCACCGGTGACGATGGCGACGCGTTGCGGCTTGGACGCATCATTCGGAGAGGCTGTCAACGCGGATACTCCTGGGAAGCGACAGGATCGTTGTGATCGGATGGAACATCCGACGATTCAGCCCACGCCGGGCACGGTCACTGGGCCGCTGGGCGTGTTTTTGCGGCCGGGGTTTTGAGAAGGCTCACCACCGCCGCCACCACCTTCGCCCTCGGTCGCGTTGTCCTCTTTGGTCGGATCAACGACAAGCACCGTATCGGCGGGATCGCCCGTTGAGCCCGAACCCATGACGAAACCAGCGGGACCGATGCCGTCGAACTCGACCGCGCGTGCGTGCTGTTTGGCAGAAGATGGTGCCGGTGCGACGAGCCAAGTGTCGCCCGCGCGGACGAGACCCCAGCCCGTCAGGTAAGCGCCGCGTGGGTCTTGCAGGGCGATGAGCACGCCTTGGTCGATCCTCGCTCCGCTGCTGCTGCCTGCGGCGCCGCCCCTGCCGCCGTTGGAACCGGCACCGTCCGCGCCCGCTTCTCCCGGCTCTGCGAGCTGTCGCATGTTCTGTTCGAGGGCGGTGATGACCTCTGGCGCTGCGCCAGCCGCTTTGAGGGCGTCGATCTGTTGCCGAAGCTGATCGCGAAGCGTCTCGCGGCCCTCGGGCGTTGCGATCTGCGAGAAGGCCTGCTCAAGTTCCTGGCGGACTTCAGATGGCATGGTGTCGAGTAGGGCCTGCATCTGCGTTCGCAGCAGGTCGGGGTTGAGACTGGCAATGGAGATGTTGCCGCTGATGAGTCCACCGTCGCCGACGAAGATCACTCGTACGGCTTCCAGCGGCTTGACCGATTCGGACCATTCGCCCGAGACGGTGAGTTCGCCCAAGATTTCCTTGCCACGCGGGTTGAGTAAGGCTGAGAGTTTGGCGTCATCGCCTCGGGCCAGCGCGTCGGCGAGTTTGACGATCACCTCGCCCATCGCGACCTGATCCTCTTCAACCTCAAGGCCGTTTGCGAACGTGACGCGCGCGTCGATGCCCTGGTCTTGGCCGATGGATTCGAGTGAAACGGGTGGCGGCGGAGGTGGTGGTGGCGGTGGTGGTGGCGGTGGTGGCGGTGGTGGCGGCTTCGGGCAGCCCATGATGAGCAGCGAGAAGGCCAGGCCAGCACCGCCGCCGATGATCCGCTTGATGCGAGCGGAAGAAGCGATCGCGAGCCGCGACGTGGAATCGAGTTGAGAAGTTGGTTGCGTTGTCATGTGTGGTTCAGGCCTTGCGAGACTCAGCTTGGAGGATGTTGCTTTCTGGCTCATCGAAACTGAGCACCTTGGTAGCTTTGTCGATTCGGCGCATCAGCCCGCTGAGGGTCTTGCCGGGTGCGAGTTCGATGAACTGGGTTTGAGCCTGCGGTTCAGACTGAGCATCGACCGAACGAGCCGTGTGGCCCCAACGCTGCGCGAGTGTGCGACAGCTTTGCTCCCACCGCACCGGCAAGGTCAACTGTTCGACGAGACGGTTGCGGATCATCGCCACGATGCTGGTTGCATCGCCGGTCTGGCCGTGCGATTCGCCGGTCACGTTTGACGCGACCTCGACACTGGGCGGCTGCATTCGGGTTTGGTTGAGTTTGGTGCGAAGTCGCTCGGCGGCCGGGGCCATCAAAGGCGAATGGAACGCCCCAGCCACGGGCAGGGCCGTGGCTCGCAGACCCAGGCCCGAGGCCAGTTCAACAGCCCTGCGGCAAGCGGCGATTGAACCGGAGATGACGATCTGGCCCGGAGCGTTGAAGTTCGCGGCGACGAGTACGTCGCTGGCATGTCCGTCGAGAGCACGCTCGCAGAGTTCGCTCACCTGCGATTCATCGGCCCCGATGATCGCGACCATGCCCGAGCCGGGTGAGCCGTCGGGCAAGCGAATCTCATCGGCGGCGTCTTGCATGGCCCGGCCGCGGAGTGCGACCAGTTCGAGGC
>JBGSRG010000356.1:0-12277 GCA_041737685.1 Phycisphaerales bacterium
GGTGCGCGGGATCAGCCCGAACATCGAGCCGCCGTCGAGCTTGAAGGTGCCCGCGCGCAGAAGGCGCACCGACCAGCGTGCTTCGGCGGGGCTTGCGTGGGCCGGATCGGTTCGGGCCGGATCGGTGGCGAGTGGAGTGACGTTCGACGGATTCGTCATGGTCGAGCGTATTGCCCGCAGGCGAGTGGAGCGGGGTCAGAACCGGAGCGTGCCGCGGATGCCGATGAAACCTGTTGGGCTGGCGGTCTCCTCAAAGACTTCCTCTCCCCCATCATCCTCGATGGTGTAACGGCTCCAGACCGTTGCGCCGCCGATGAGGCGGATGGAACTGATGGGGTTCGGTCGGAACTCAACGCCCGTGCCGACAAAGACGCGGTCGTCGCGAAAGACGCCGCCGGACACGTCGTTGTCGTCGTCGAGGCGAAACTCTCGCGGCCGCCAGCCGCCCACCAGCAGCCATGACCACCGCTGGCTGAGTTTGGCGCTCAGCGTGGCTTCCAGACCTGTGGACCCAAGCGCCCAGGTGTCGTTGATCTGCCAATCGACCGCGAGCAGCGGAAAGACCAGCGGATCGTCCTCAAGCCTTGACTTGCCGATGAGTCCGAACGAGACCGCAAGGCCCGGCCTTGCTTGCCAGCGAGCACCTCCAAAGCCGCCGTAGGTTGCGGCGTCGCCCGCGTTCACGTCGAACTCGCCGGCGAACTGCACGATGCCGCCGCCAAAGAAGGCCCAATGTTCAGAGTGGATGTAGGTGGCCGATCCACGCAGCGTCAACTCGCCCACATCATCAACCGGCTGGTCGCTTGGGCCAACCACGCCCACGAAGCCGGAGAACTCGTAGAACGAGAGTTCAGCGTCGGTGTCGAGATTGAGCAGCCACTGTTGCGAGAGCGCGTAAGAGATGCCAAGACCAAACTGTGTTCGCAGGGCGGAGATATCGCCGTCGGTGTCGTCCACGTCCGCAGCGAAGTCGTACGAAACTCCGCCGCGAAGCGAGAACTGGAGCCTATCGCGCTCGCCCGTGCGAAACTCGATCTCCGCAGCGCCCGGCGCGGGTTCCGGTTGCCTTGCTGGCGTTGAAGTGATCGCGGGCGGAGACGATTGCGCGGATGTGCTTGTTCCGGGTTGCGAGCGGGCCTCTGCCGCGTCGGTGCGTTGTTCGCTTGCCGGACTGCTCGACACGACAACCGATGGCGGCTCGCTCGAAGGCTGAGCGATCGCCGGACTCGCGGCGAGAGCGAGCAGCGCAAGACTGAAAGCGGTGCTGGTGTTGGTGCGGCGGAAGCGCGATCGAGCGGGTGTGTGGTTCATGGGTTGCCAGGAGCATTGAGGGAGAGGGGCGAGCATCGGCAGGGTGGAGCGTAACTCGCTCAAGCGGTTGGAGGGGGTGGGGGATGAAGGTGGGCACCGGCGTGCTGCGGGCTGATTATGCCCGCGATTGCCACGCATACGCAAGCCACTCGGCGGTGAGCAGCGCGAGGGCCACCATCGCAAGGACGTGCCAGACCTCGCGTCCGCTGCGGGCCAGCGTGCTGCGATTGCCAGATTCGACCCTGTCGGTTGCGGCCGATGCTGGCCGAAGTTGCGAGCTGTGGGCCGTGGGAAGCGAGGTGCGCACCTCAGCGGTGGACTCGGGGAGCGAAAGAAGATTGACGGGTAACAACGTGCGATTGCCGGTTGTGGAATCGGAAGCAGCTCCGTTGCTTGCGTTGAGCATCGAGAGGGTGTGAAGGCCAACGCGGGTTGGCGTGGGAAGGGTGGCAGTGCCAGAATCGTCGATGCGGGCGGAGCGTGTGCCTGATGGCCCTTCCATTTTTGCTACCAAGTCGGCGAGTCCGCTCGCAGATAATCGTGGGTCGAGAGATGTGGCACTTGCCGGTGTAGGAACGGGCATGAAGATGCTTGAGGCTGCGCTCTCTCCGATCGTGACGCTCTGGCTGGTTGAGGCGAACCGGCCCGATACGCCGCTGGCACGCTCGCCGCCCGTCAGCCAGTCGACGGCGTTGGCCAGAAAGATGGGGAAACTCTCGCTCGGTCCCCAGTTGCTTTCTGCAAGATCGAAATGCACTCGAACGCACTTGGCTTGCGTTGATGTTCCGCGAGACGCGTCGATTGCTTCGATGAGTTCGAGCGTGGCGCCGGAGCCGGGCGCTGATGCGCGAGCGAGCGAGATGCTTGGGCGAACGGGGGGTGTGAGAGGGGACGACCGCCCTGGCGAGGGCGCAATCGACTCGCTGGGTGTGGGGGTTGGCGCAGCGATGGGCAAGGTCAATGCGGCCGCATCTGCGAGGACAACAATCCGGTCGAGATTCACGTCACGCATGATCGGGTGCGAGCGATCCCAGACCTCGAACCGCAATCGACTGGGTTCATTCTGCGGCGCAGGTGCAATTCGGGTCTGACCAAACACCAGCGTTGGTACACCACTCGAGTTTGGCGTCTGGCTGCCGGTGAGGTTGGGGGCGGTGCGATCAAACACCAGCAGGTCGAACGCACTGAGCACGCTCGCATCGTTACCCGAAGCCAGCCAGCCAGCCAGCGTGGACGGCTCGATAACCCGAATCGATTGCGTCTGGACCGCTTCGATCGCGCTGAGCAGAAACGGATCGGGTGATGCGCCCGATGCACTACGATCGCCCTGAGGTAGGATCTGACCCGCCGGGGCGATCACAAGCACTCGTGGCCTTCGTAGCGCAGGCACTACCACCGACGCCGTGTTGTCAGCGTCGAGCACATCCGGACGTGCGACGGTCAGCGTGATGAGCGACTGAACACTCGCGCCAAGGGGCAAGAGCACCTCGAACGAGACGGTCGCCTGACCCGGCATGACTTGCGAAGTGGCTCCCCAGTCATCATTCACGCCCCCGCTCCCAGCGAGGGAGCGTGCTTCAACCACTGCCCCGGAGAGTTCAATGGGTGCTGAGTCGCGCAACGAGCCATCCACTTCGCAAAGTACCGGCACGGAGATCGGCGTTGCCGACCCGTTGACCAAGCGGGCAAAGACTCGAACCACCGACGGGTCTTGGTTCATTCGGCGTGCGGCGATCGAGACAATGCCCACGTTGTCGGTCAGTCTCAACTCATCAGTCGTCGAGACTCCGGAACTCGCGGTCACCAGCGGTGCAACGCTACGCAACGACAGGCTTACACCGCCGGGCGGTTCGCTCAAGCGAGAATCGTGCAGCCCGCCATCCGAGATCAGCACCACGCCAACGCTCCAGCGAGCCGTTGTCTCATCGTCGCTCGCATCGCCCTCAGCGGGTCGCAGCGTGCGCAGAAACTCGACCAGCAGGTTCTCGTCCAGCGGCTGATCGGTCGGTTCGATTCCGTCGAGCGCGGCTCGAAGGTCGCGGGTGTTGCTTGTGAAGTCAGTCAGCGGCTCGGTTGTGGCCGCCGCCGAGACGAGCATTGCCTCTGGCCGCGATCCCCCTGTGCCGGAGGCTCGCTCCAGATCATTGAGCAACTCTCGAACCGATCGCAGCGCATCGTCCCATCGCCGGATCGGGACGAGCGAATCGCCCGAAGCACGATCAGAACCACTTCCATCAGTCGCCGACATCGATGCCGATCGATCAAGCACGATCACGATCCGCTCCGCCGCGAGCGACGTTCCCGGCACAACGGGCCGTGCGATGGCCAGCAGCATCGCGACGAGCGCGAGCAGCTGCAAGATGAAGGACCAACTGGAGCGGAATCGACGGAAGGGCTGATTGGCGTGCAGGTCTTTGGCGGCCTGATCCCAAAGCAGCGTTGAACTGACGCGAATCTCGCGACGACGAAGCCTGAGCATGTAAAGAAGAACCAGCAGCGGCACTGCGACCGCGGCGGCCCAGACCGCGGGCCACGGGGCGAGAAGGCTCACGTCTCCCCCCCCGCCCCCGCCCCTCGATCGCTCGCTCCGGCGGGGTTCCGAACTCTCGCATCGCTCGCATCTCCCCAACCGGGCAGCGGCTTAGGCTTGGGCGGTGCAATCGCATCGGCGATCGGTGGCTGGCTATTGGCGTTGCGAGCCGAACCCTTGTAGCGCAACCCGATCACAAACATCTCACGAGAAACCTCGCGGCTCGACCTGGGCTTGTAGCCCTTGGCGTCGGCGAAGCGACGGCCCGCCTCTCGCAACAACTCTGGATAGGCCTCTCCCTCGAAGACTTTCATCACGCAGTGTCCGCCCTGCTTGAGAAGCGAGGGCAGCAGTTCAAGCACGCGCTGACAGAGTTCGATGGAACGGAAGTGATCGGTGGTGCCGCCGCCGCCGCCTTCGGTGCTGGGGGCCATGTCTGAGAGCACCACGTCAAAGGGCCGAAGGTGCTCAGGTGCGACTTCGCCGTTGAGCAACTCCAAGAGCACTGAGGCTTCGGTCTCGAAAGCATCGGCGACGACGGTCTTCACATTTGGGTGGGCCGTCTGGCCCATGGTCACGGGCTTGAGGTCGATGCCCACGACCCGACCCTTAGGGCCAACGAGTTCTGATGCAACCTGAACCCACGATCCCGGCGAGCAGCCGAGGTCAAGCACGCGGTCGCCCTTGTGGATGACCCGACGACGATCCTGGATTTCCTTGAGTTTGTACGCCGACCGCGCGGCGTAACCCTCTTCCTTGGCCAGCCTGAAGTAAAGGTCTTGCGTCTTGCGTGGCTGTGCCATTCGTGATCAGATCGTAGGGGTTGTTGGCGAGTGGTTCGTTGTTGGCGTCGCGACCGGCCGTGAACCGCTCAAGAAGAAGCGAGCGGCCAGCACGATCCCCAGCCCCGCGCCCAGCCATCCTTCGTTCGAGATGAGAAAGCCCAAGGCGTAGAAGGGAATCGCAAGTAAGACTGACACGCCCAGCACAATCTGCTTGCGCTTGCCCGTACGCCCGGAAAGCCCGGCGTGGCCATCGCGAGTGGGGATCATGCAGAGCCAGACATAGGCGGGGAAGGCCAAACCGTAGAAGACCATGAAGAACCGGTAGATCAGTTCGTGAGTGTCGAGAGAGCGGAGCGAGGACGGAATCGCCTCGACGACGAAGAGGGTTGCCGCCAATGCGATGCCAACGATTGCGGCCACGGCCAGCACTTCGACGAGCGCAGAGCGAGCCCGGCCCGCATCGCGGTTGGCCCTGAACGTGGCCGCCAACTCGCGTGTGTGTACCCACACCGTGAACAGGCTCTGCGCAAGCATGTGAACGCCGATCACGCTCAAGAGCGTCTGCGACCCCTGCCCAGCGCTCGTGGCTGTCGAGTCGATCCGGTTGAGCGCCCAGGGTGCATAGAGGAGCGTGCCGAAGATCATGGTCATGAAGAACACGCCAAAGCCGAGGCTGAATGCGACCCGGGCTTCTGACCTTTCGGTGCTGCTGCGGGCACGCAGAAACGTCAGGTCAAGGTACGGACAGAGCAAGAACCCAAAGGCACAGATCGGTGCGAGCCACAGCACGCCCGAATCTGGTCGCCGAGGCGCTGGCAAGTGCCCCAGTCCCGGTAGCGCAAGCAGCTGCGAGGTCATCAGCACCGCTGACAACAAGTAGACCGCCACGCCCACAAACCTTGCCCATCTGGTCGATCGGCCCGCGCTCAACCAACCCAGCGCCGCAACAACCGGCAAGAGCAGCAGCGAGAAAGGGCCAACGCCGAAACTCTGGCCGAAAGTCGCCAAGAAAGCGACGTGAAAGAGAATGGTGACCCACGAAAACACGCGCATCGAACCCGCGTGCCGTGCGATCAAACTCTTGACCCGCGATCCATCGCGGATGATCCACCCGAGCGCCGCCGCCCCAAGCACATTAGGCACCGCAAAGATCACGAACCCCCACACGCCATAATCGTGAACCAGCAACACCGGGAAGAACATCCCGATGCACCACGTCCACGAGCACGCGAGATAGACCGCCCAGCCAAGCGCACACAGCGTGCTCCATCCCGGTCGTTGTTCGGTGGTCATTCCTGCGTCCATGTCGGGCCGAGTGTACCCACCGACCCGCTCGCTACGCTGGGCCCATGCCCCACGCACTTGCTCTGCTCATCGCCTTCGCCGCGGGCTGTGTCATCCCGGTTCAGGCCAGCGCCAACGCTCTGCTCCGCAAGCACCTGAACCACCCTCTGCACGCGGCGGGTGTCAACTTTGCAGTCGGCCTGTGCGCAATTCTGGTATTGGTATCTTTGCTCGCTCGATCGTGGAAGCCCGCACTGCCGATCGCCGCACCTTGGTGGGCCTGGCTGGGCGGGCTGTGCGGTGCGACGTTCGTGTTCTCCGCCGTGCTCACTACGCCCAAACTTGGGCCGTTGACCTTCCTGCTGACAGCGCTTGCCGGACAGATCCTGATCGCCGCGATCGTCGATCACTATGGGTTGCTTGCAAACCCGACACGGTTCATGACCCCCGTGCGTGTTCTGGGCATCGGGTTGATCTTCCTGGGGGTGGTTCTGGTGCAGCGAAAGGTGTAGTCATCGATGCCCCCCACCAAGCGGATATCCTGACTCCAATGAAGGCACTGGTCGTTCAACAGCCCGTCGAGCCCCGCCGCAGCATGGCCGAGTCGGTTCGCTTTGTCACAGACTTTGCTGAGCCTGCACCGCCCTTACAAGGACAGGCAACGGTTCGGACGCTCGCCTCCGCTCTCAATCACCTCGATCTGTGGGTGACCCAGGGCGTGCCGGGCCTGAACCTTGTTTATCCGCGAATCTCTGGCTCCGACGCGTGCGGCGAGGTCGAAGCGGTCGGCGAAGACGTTGATCCGGCATGGATCGGCAAGCGCGTTATGCTCAACGCCGCGTTCGAGCCGCAGGGCGTGGCGCATCCTGAGGAGTCGCAGTCCGCAGCGCTCGCACCGCTCTACGAACTCATCGGCGAACACCACAACGGTGGACACGCAGAACGATTCAACGCGCCGGTCTCAAATCTCGCCGTGGTGCCAGACTCGACAGATCCGATTCACGCCGCGGCCTTTGGCCTCACCTTTCTCACGGCCTATTCGATGATGGTGACCAAGGCCAGCCTCAGACCCGGCCAGACCGTGCTGATCACCGGCATCGGCGGCGGCGTGGCGCTCGCGGCACTGGCCATCGCCAAACACCACGGCTGCCGTGCGATCGTGACGAGTCGGCACGCTTGGAAGTTGCACAAAGCCGCGGACTTGGGGGCTGATGAAGGCGTGCTCGACTCTGGCCAAGACTGGAGCAAGCAGATTCGCCAGTGGAGCGGCAGGGCCGGAGTCGATCTTGCGGTCGATTCCTCTGGCAAAGCCACGCACCTCAAGTGCATCAAGTCTCTGGCAAGGGGCGGGGCATACGTCACGCCCGGCTGCACCAGCGGCCCCGACGCCACTACCGACCTTGCCCGCATCTTTTGGAATCAGATCAGAATCTTCGGCTCGACGATGGGCAGCAACGAAGAGTTCGCACAGGTCGTTGCGCTCTTCATTTCAGGCAAACTCGGCCCGCAGGTTCATGAAGTCTTCCCGGCGACCCGTGGTGCCCAAGCGTTCGAGCGATTGCACAATGGCGAGCAGTTCGGCAAGTTGGTCATCGATTGGCGATGAAAGCCTGAGTGTGCGTCGTTACCCAAGCACAAACGCCCCGGACACAGGCCGGGGCGTCTGAGAAAGTGTGTTGGGATGGGGGGAGGGTGGATGGCGCGAGTGATGGTGAGGAACTCATGCGGATCGGCGACGGCGCGTGGCGAGCAGGCCGCAACCCGCAAGGGTGAGCATGCCGGCGCCGGGAGCCGGAACAGGTGTGGTAATGGCGGTCAGCTGATCCTGAGCCGTGTCCGACTGCAGGATCCGCAGCGTCGGAAGCGGATTGGTCGCGACGTAACCCGGCGAGACGATCGTGTCGAGCCACCCCTGAGCGATGGACTTTGAGGCGGCCGGAGAGTTGGCCTTGAAGGATCCGGTCGAGAGCGACCCATCGGTGTCGTACACCAACTCCCACACTGCCAACTGGAACGCCGCAGAGTTGTCATTGCTGTTCGCCAGCGGCAGATAATCGGCCCAGAGCACGGAGAGCAGGTAGTTCTGCGCAATCGTGAACCCGTACTCCACCGACGACATGACGTTGAACGTGTAACTCGTGTTCGGGCTGACGTGCTGCGCCAGATCAATGCAGTAGGTCGTGAATGAGTCCCCGATCGTGCTGTCAACGCCAGGTCCGGCGGTGTCATTTCGGTCCCAACCGAACCGAACGGTCTTCACACTGCCGCTGGTCGGTACGCTGGTGATGTTCACGTTCTTGTCCAGCGTGAACGTGAACGTGCCGCGGATCGTGTCGGCGTTGGCGCTCCCGGCGGCGGCGACGATCGAGGCAGCGGTCATCAGAGCGAGTTTGCAAGTCTTCATGGTCTCTCCTTCCAAGTCTCTGTTTGCGATTGGGTGGTTCGGCGATATCAACCTCCCGCTCTTTCCACCACAAGGCGGAGCGAAGACACGAGGCTGCGAATATCACCACCCGCACTATCAATCTCGAATACGAAGCGACCCACGTCATCCGCGCGGGCGACAAGTCGCACGATTCGTGCTTCGTTTGTGATGCGCAGGCAATGTGGAGGGCTTGCGGCCGATCGAATCGCCGGATAACCGTGCTGGGCTGCGAACGTCGCGATGAAGCACGGGTGTTATCGGGCGCGGTGTGTCCAGCGCGGAGCAGTCAGGTTCTACCGATTCGGTGGTCGCCACCATGTACACAGCACGTCGTCGCAACCGCGTACTGGCCGTATCAGCCCCGTCCGAAACGTGCTTCCCTCGCGTCCAGCAGCGATGGAGTCGATCGTGGGCATTTCTGCGCGTGACTGGCTCGCCGAACGCGCTGCGCTGTCGGGCATCGCAAACGGTGCGGTGAATGTCACCACTTCATCGACCAGACCCAGCCGCAGCAGTGATCCAACCAGTCTTGGCCCTGCCTCAACAAGCACGGTCTGCACGCCACCGCCGCCCGGCCGCTCGCCTGCGTCACTCGGCGGAACAGCAGAAGTTGGTGCCGCAAGCCACTTCAGTAGCGCTGCGATGTTTACACTCGACGGATCAAGCCCCGCTCCTTGAGCGTCTTGAACACCCGGCGACGACCAGATGCCAACGCCCAACTCTCGCAAAGCCACCAGCCGAGCAGGATCGGTGCCCGCGACTTCGGACGCACACGCGAGGATCACACGCCCGGCGGCTTGGCTCGCAGCGCTCTGGATCAATCGGCTCTCAATCGGGGTCTGCAGGTGCGAATCCACGACGATTCTCATCGCGTGCCTTCGAGCGTGACCAAAGCGGCAGTCGAGCATCGGGTCATCGGCCAGGACCGTGCCGACTCCCGTAAGCACAAGATCAACTCGACCCCTCAGGGCGTGAACCAGCCGTCGCGAGGGTTCCGCAGAGATCCATTTCGAGTCGCCCGTCGCCGTGGCCACACGTCCGTCGATTGTCTGGGCCCACTTCACAATCACCCAAGGCAAGCCCGTTGCCAGGTGCTTTCGCCACGGTGCGCTGAGCCGAGAGGCGAGCGGACTCGCATCGCTTCTGCGCGCGGCTATACCCCGGCGCTCGAGTTCGATCGCCCCGCCCCCTTTGAGCCGGCTCGGATCGGCCTCCGCGTACACCACTTCTTTCACCCCCGCCGCGACGAGCGCCTCGACACACGGCGGCTGCTTTCCATGGCCATTGCAAGGTTCGAGCGTGACATACGCAGTGGCACCCCGAGCAGCGCCGGGCCCGCTGCGCCGAGCACAATCCTCGAGCGCATCACGCTCTGCGTGCAAGTCGCCAAAGCGCTTGTGATGCCCGAGACCGACGACCAAAGGCGAGCCATCGGCTCCATGATGCACAATGGCGCAGCCCACCATCGGATTGGGTTCAACCTTGCCGAAGCCGCGCCAGCCAGCCCGCGCAGCGAGGTCCAGCATTCGGCGGTCGCGCATGCGCTCGGTGAGGTCGCCCAGCCGAACTTCAGCAGGCGGTTCGCCCACACGCCCGGCGTCGGGCTGTGCGATCGTTCTGGGGTGCGGCTTCGCGTCCACGGGGCGAGCATACGCCCCGATCCCCTGTCGTTCACCCGATCGCCGGTTTCGCCTTCGAGTATGCTGCCGACGTGGCAAAGTCGCTCAATCCGTTTCATGGCCTAGCCCGACCGCGTGCGGTGCTGGCATGGGGCTGCTTTGACCTCGCGAATCAGTCGTTCCAACTGCTGATCAACACGCTGCTGTTCAGCATCTATCTCGCCAAGGTCGTGGTGGGCGACGACACGCGCGCCAAGTTGATCTGGGGCCTGATGTTCTTCGCCTCCAACGCCCTCGTGGTCGTGACCGCGCCCGTGCTTGGTGCGCTGGCCGATGCAAGAGCGTGGAAGAAGGAGATTCTGCTCGCCTCGGGTTGCCTGTGCGTGCTGTTGATGGCCTGCTTTCCGCTGCTTGGGCCGGGTGCTGTCGTGCTGGCCATTGCGCTGTATGTGCCCGCAGCGTTTGCGTGCGGAACGGGCGAGAACTTTCTCGCTTCGTTCCTTCCAGAACTCGCGTCACGCGAGAACATGGGACGAGTCTCGGCCCTGGGCTGGTCGATGAGTTACATCGGCGCACTTGTCTTGTTGCTCATTTGCAAGGTTGCGGTCGAGCGACTCGGTCTCGCAACACCCGATCAGTGGCGGGGCTTGTTTTTCGTCGCCGCGGCGTGGTTTGCACTGGGCATGGTGCCCTCGTTCTTCGCGTTGAACGAGCGAGCCAAGGGCACGCACAGGCCAACCACCGCCGCGTCAAGCACCGTGGGCAGTGCCTTCAAGCGACTCGCCCAGACCGTCCGCGAGGCGGGTCGGTTCGCGCAACTCGCTCGTTTCTTGTGCATCTTCTTTATCTACTCGATGGGAACCCAGACGGTCGTTTTCTTTGCGGGCCTCATTGGCGAGTCCTTCGGCTTTGAGATCGGCGACCTGATTCTCATGGCAATTGTCATGTCGTTCACCGCCGGCATCGGAGCCTTTGCCACCGGATTGGTTCAAGACAGGCTCGGCCATCGACGAACCGTCATGGCCATTCTGGGTGTTTGGGTCGTCGCGACAGTCGGTTTGGCGATCCTCAAACTTCAGTACGCCTCCCAAGCAAACGCTCCGCAAGCAGACCCCTCGCAGGTCGGCCCCGGCATCTGGTTCTGGATCATCGCCGGCGGAATCGGCTTCGGTCTGGGCGGCATCGGCACTTCAAGCCGCGCACTCGTCGGCGCATTCACTCCCGAGCAACGTGCGGGCGAGTTCTTTGGGCTTTGGGGCATGGTCTACAAACTCGCCTCCATCGGCGGTGTGCTTTTCGGCCTGTTCGCGCAACGTTCTGACTACAGCCTGTTCCTCATTGGCGGCTTCTTCGCCGCGGGCTTTGCGCTCATGCCGCTGGTCGATGAGCGAGCGGGAATGGCCGCGGCGGTAGCCGACGAGCGAACAAGCGCGGGATAGTGTTGCCCATGACCACACGTCTCAGCGACGCTCCGACATCTGCCGGTCGTTTTGGCCGCTTTGGCGGTCGGTATGTTCCGGAGACGCTCATTCCGGCGCTCGACCAACTCCAGGCCGAGTACGACCGCGCCCGCGATGATCCCGCGTTCTGGGCCGAACTCGAATCTTTGCAACGCACCCTCATCGGCCGGCCCACGCCGCTCTACTGCGCTCACCGCCTGACCGAAGCGCTGCGGACGTCATCGGCTCCAGACCACGGTGCCACGATCTGGCTTAAGCGTGAAGACCTGGCGCACACGGGTGCCCACAAGATCAACAACACCATCGGCCAGGCCTTGCTCACTCGCAGGATGGGCAAGCGCCGCATCATCGCCGAAACAGGCGCTGGCCAGCACGGCGTGGCGAGCGCCACCGCCGCGGCTCACTTCGGGCTCTCCTGCGACGTGTACATGGGCGCTGAAGACGTGCGACGCCAGAATCTGAACGTGGTACGGATGCGACTTCTCGGCGCACGGGTGATCGAAGTCAACGACGGAACTCGAACCCTCAAAGACGCAACCAACGCCGCGATGCGAGACTGGATGGCGAGTGTTGACGGCAGTGGGGCGGGCACGGATCGCGCCGTAGAGCCAACGCACTACATCATCGGCTCGGTCGTCGGCCCTCACCCGTTCCCGCGGATCGTGCGAGACTTCCAGTCGGTGATCGGGCGTGAGTGCCGCGAGCAGTGCATGGGCCAGTTCGGCGGCTTGCCCGACGCGATCGTCGCGTGCGTGGGCGGCGGCTCAAACGCGGCGGGTATCTTCTATCCCTTCATCGATGATGCCCACGAAGGACGCGTGCGGCTGCACGGTGTTGAGGCCGGAGGTCGCGGCCCTGCGCTC
>JBGSRG010000364.1:0-4043 GCA_041737685.1 Phycisphaerales bacterium
ACGAGCCGAGCGGCGGCCGGGGCGCTTCGCGGGGCGGCGACGTCGGGGCTTTCGGCCGCGGGCGAAGTAATCGCTGAGGCGAAACTGATGCAGCGCAGCGGCACGGAGGCGGCAGCGTTCACGATGGGTGATGAGGACGAGGAGGAGGAAGAGGAGGGGCACGCGGACGACGACGAAGAAGAAGATGAGGACGAGGAGGACGAAGAGGAAGAGGAAGACGATGACGAAGTGGAGGCCGAGGACGATGAAGAGTGGGAAGACGCCGAGGACGTTGCTCCGACGCGCTTGGGCCGGTTGCGGGATTGAGCCGTGAGGCCAGACAGGGGATGTGGGGAGGGACGTGGGTGGGGTTTGATCGGCAACTCGGGCGCGAGAGGGGCATGACCCGTTTCTGAACGCGCGATGGTGGTGTTCAGATTGGCTTTGCGGGGCAGCCCACGACGCGCTGGCCGTCGGGCACGTTGGCAATGACGACGGCACCCGCGCCGACGACCACGCCTGAACCAATCTTGATTCCGGGATTGACGCGAGCACCGATCCCGATCAGCGTGTTTGAGCCGACGGTCACTCGCCCGCCGAGGACGGCGCCTGGGGCGATGTGGACGTTCTCGGCGAGATCGCATTCGTGCTCGACTATGGCCCCGCTGTTGATGATGGCGTGGTTGCCGATTGCTGCTTGCGCATTGACTATCGCGAGCGGACCGACGAAGACGCCGGAACTAATGCAGGCGGTGATTGAGACGCAAGATGATGGATGACAGATGGTTATGAAGTTTGCTTCGGGCAAGAGTGCGTGAGCCAGCCAGGCCTTGCGCGTGGCGACATCGCCAAAGGTGAGGATCAGCCGATTCTGGGGGGCGAAGTCTGCGAAAGAGTGAAGCGGGCCGAGCCGGGGGACCGGGATGGGGCCGGTTGATAGGACAGGCGAATCAGCGTCGTCGAGGCAGCCGGCGAGGCTGAGACCGAGGCTGCGTGCGGCTTCTACGACAACGAGGGCGTGCCCGCCGCCGCCCAAGAGGAGGAGCGGCGACATGACCGGCGGTTTGTAGCGGGAATCGGGTGTGGGGGTGGGCATGGGCGGCGTGGGCGCTGTGGGGGCGTGGCAGGAATGTCAATGCGGGCGTGATCCAGCATCGGCCGCTTGGTGCGTGGGTGTTGACTGCCTTGAGAGGTTGGCGCGTGGATGTTGTCGGCAAGCGGGTCGGGTTGGGGTGGGCTGGATTTGGGCTGGTTGAGGATGGTTGACGAAAGTGTCGATTTCTGAGAGACTTGCGAGCCGTGGGCGGGTGGTTGGGCATCCGGGAGCGGGCGTTGGACGTATGGCAGATGCGGAGACCTGTACGGGTGAATCTGCTCGGCTGAACGCGATGGAAGTGGATTGGTGACGCGGGGACGGCGGGTAACACCCGGTTCCGGCGGCGTAAGGAGGGGCCGGGGCTGGTCTGATTGGCCTCGCCGCGGTTTCCGACGGGGTGTGGGTCGTCTATCGTCGCTGTCTTGTTGGAGTTTGAGGTCTTTGGTCTGAGTGTTGGTCGCCCGCCGAGTGTGCAGGTGACGTGATCGGCGGTTTCTGGGCGTGGGCGGGGCTGGAGTTCAGCGGCATGGCGAGTCGGACCTCTTCGAGCATCGGTGTGGGCATTGCGGTCACGGTGCTGGGCATCGCGACGCTCGCGCTCTTTGTCACCACGATCGTGTTCTACAGCCAGAAGTCGGGCTATCAGAAGAGTCTGACCGAAGCGCAAGAAGGCGCGAAGGACTACATCACCGATGCCGAGCGTGGCAGCGACGCGGTGCAGCAGTTGGTGTCTGTGGCTCGCGGCGAGCGCAAGAGCGCGATGCGCTATCTGCTGGACTCGCAGAACGAGGTGATGTCGCGAGTGACGGGTTCGCAGCGCGACTCGGCCGCGGACTTGAAGCGGAAACTGGAAGGTGTGAAGGACGCGGGCACGAGCAGCCTGATCGCGATTGTGAAGGACCGGGAGGGGCAGATCAGCGGACTTCAGCAGCGCTTGGGCGATGCTGAGGCGGCGCGAGATCGGGCCTTGACGGATCGTGAGAACGAGGCACGGCGCGTGCGCGATATCGAAGAGCAGGCTCGGCAGACAATCGCCGCGGCGACGGGCGAGATCAACAACTACAAGGACGAGGTCGATCGGCTTCGAGACCAGATCAACGTGTACAAGGGCGATGCGGACGCGCGGGTTGATCGGATTCGGGCCGAGGCGCAGGCACGCGAAGAATCGCTGAACAGCGAGTTGAAGAAGTTGCAGAGCGAGCGTGTGCTGGACCGCAGCCGCATCTCAGAGTTTGAGAAGTTGGCCAAGGGTCAGCGGTACACCGGACAGTCGGAGTCGGCGCTGGTTGATGGTCAGATCATCGGGGTGGATGCCGCCGAGCGGTCGGTGTTCATCAACCGGGGCCGGAACGATCGGCTGACGCTGGGCCTGACGTTTGAGGTGTATGGCGATACGTCGGCGCTACGTCCGGATTCGGACGGCAACGTGGCACGCGGAAAGGCGTCGATCGAGGTGATCAAGATCGATCAAGAGACCGCAACCTGCCGGATTATTCGCGAGAGCCGTGGCAACGCGGTGATCCGCGGCGACGTGGTGGTGAACGCGGTGTATGACCCGAGCAAGACGTACAAGTTTGTGGTGTTTGGCAACTTTGATGCGAACCGAGATGGTCGCAACACGCCGCAGGAGGGTGCGGACGTTCGGGCCAAGATTCTGGGCTGGCGCGGCGAGGTGGCCGAGGAGTTGACGGGCGACGTGGATTTTTTGGTTCTGGGCGAGCGGCCGATTCTGCCGCCCGAGCCGAGCCGCAACGCCCCGATCGAGGTGGTGCAGCAGTTCATCCGGCTTCGGCAGGTTCGGGACCGCTACGACGAGTTGCTGCAGCGAGCGACCGAGGCGGCGATTCCTGTGCTGAATCTGAATCGGTTGGAGACGCTGACCGGCGGCGGGCTGTGAGCCTGGTCTCGCGGTGAGTTGTGAAAGATACTCGGGGTTTCGGTGGCTGGGCACGGCGGCGTTGAGCGGTGTGCGCAGAGGGTGCGTGCGGTGGGTGCGCGGACCGTGGGTGCTTTCAGGCCGTGCCTGACGAGCCGGTGGAAAGAAACACCAAAGCCCCGAGCGAAAACTCCCCCAATCGCTTTCGCGGTCGGGGGAGCGTGTGGTTTCCGCCGGGGGTGTGGGTGTTTGACGACGGGTGAAGAACTCACGCGTGTCAACCCGGCGGAGTGTGGGACTTGTTGAGGCTCGACGCGCCATGGTCGAGACGGGACAAGGAGCGAGCTGGCTCATGTCATTCGACGATTGGGCTTGCGGCGCTTCGCGTCGGTGGGTGCCAATCATCGGGCTTGCAGGCTGTTCGGCGGAAATCGTTCGCCTGTTCTGCAACCTGAGAGGAATTTCACCAAACAACCTGTGCCGAGGGGAAGTTTGGGCAGGGTTCGTTATCCTTCGTGGGTCGATGGGCTTGCTTTGGCGATGATTGATCGTGCGAGTGTGCCGACGAATCGTCAGGTGCAGTGTTGAACCGGGAGCAACGAACCGTGTGGAAGTGGATCATCGGGATCATCGTGCTGCTGGGGGTGATGCTGCTCGGCGGTACGTGGGCGCTGTACGAGTTTGGGCCGGGCAAGAAGATGGTCGAGCGGATGCGCGGTCGGGAAGAGGGGATCAAGGTTCGGCTGGATGCGGTGCGGCGGGGCGAACTGGTGCGCGTGGTGAGTGCGCCCGGCAGGATCGAGCCGGACTCGAGCGTGGAGATCACGGCGCAGGTTTCAGCGCGGATCATCGCGCTGCCGTTCAAGGAAGGTCGGAGCGTCGCGGCGGGCGACGTGGTGGTTCGGCTGGATGCGGAAGAACTGATGGCAGCGCTCGAAGCGCAGCGAGCGTCGGCGAAGGCCGACGAAGCGCGGCTTGAAGGCTCGCGAGCGGCGCTGGCGCAGTCGAAACGCGAGCGGGATCGGGTTCGGCAGTTGCACGAGTCGGACGTGCGTTCGATCGCTGAGATGGAAGTCGCCGAGGCGGGGCACC
>JBGSRG010000366.1:0-2583 GCA_041737685.1 Phycisphaerales bacterium
CTGGACCGGCGTTGAACGGGATGGTGGGCTCAGCGCCAAGAGGCTGGGGAATGGCGCGAAGGCCGGTGGCGCGCCGGAAGCTGCCCGGGCGCAGCACGTCGGTGCGGACGAGGTAGATGAGCGTGAGCACGCCCAGGCCGAGCAGAAGGAACTGAACGATGGTGAAGGGCACCCCGAAGTGTTGGCGTGCGGTCGGTTGTGTGCCGGGCGGGTGTGGGGCCGCAACAATCGACCCGATGAACGGTCTGCTTGCGGAGATTGTGGAGCACAAGCGGCGGGAGGTGGCCGAGCGCATGGCTCGGACGTCGTTTGCTGAGCTTGAGGCGCAGGTGGCGCAGGCGGAGCCAGCGCGGAACTTCTTTGCGGCGGTGACGAACCATTCCGATCCGCTGCACATGTCGATCATCGCGGAGATCAAGCGGCGCTCGCCGAGCGCGGGGCTGATCCGGCCGGAGTTTGCGCGCGATGCGGACCCGGCGCTGGAAGGTTCAACGGGGTTTGATCCGGTGCGGATTGCGCGGTTGTATCACGCCAACGGTGCGCGAGCGATTTCGTGTCTGACGGACGAGAAGTACTTTGGTGGCAGTCTGGCGTTTATCGAGCGGATCAAGGCCGCGGTGCCGCTGCCGGTGCTTCGCAAGGACTTTGTTCTTGAGCCTTGGCAACTGTGGGAGAGCCGCGCGGCGGGTGCGGACGCGGTGCTGTTGATCGCGGAGCTTCTGACGCTGGCACAGATTGTGGACATGATGATTCTGGGGCAGCGGCTTGGCCTGACGACGCTGCTGGAAGTTCACAGCATGGAGAATCTGTTGCGGGTTCGTCCGCACGTGGGCTTTCCGCACCCTTCGTACGCGCTGCTGGGGATCAACAATCGCGATCTGGACACGCAGCGGGTAGATCTGTCGCACACGCTGCGGCTGGTTGATCTGGTGGAGAATCCGTGGGCTTTGGTGAGCGAGTCGGGCATTCGCGAGTGGAGCGACCTGATGCGGCTTCGCAAGCACAGCGTGCGGATTGCGCTGGTTGGTGAGAGCCTGATGCGCGAGGCGGATCCCGGTCGGGCGCTGGCGGGGCTGCTGAAGCGTGCGTATCGGTCGCCGGAGTAGGCCGGCGGTGGATACGGATGAACGTTGAAGCCGTGGTGTTGGTACGGCCAGAGCGCTGCGCGCGATCAACCAACGCTCCCCCGCCAACGACCCGAGAGGGTCATCGACGGGGGAGCGCCGCACAGGAGGAGCACGATTGGACTTGACGGCGATCGATTCACGATCGCGGTGAGGGTGAGCATCTGACCGAGCCGGGCTGGATCGGACGCGTATCAGGCCGAGCGGCGACGACGCACCAGCAACAACCCACCCAGGCCCGCGAGGACCGCCGCGCCGGGAGCGGGCACCATGCGGGTGGTGTCGAAGAACGAACCGTCGAGCCAGCCCTGGGTGCCGATCGAGAGCGAGTTGATGCGCCCGCGTGTGCCGGTATAGGAGGCGTTGAAACTGGAGACGGGGTGGAACCAGATGCCGAGTTGGTCGCCGTAGCCGGTGCCTGTCCACGGATCAACCATGTCGGGGTACATGGGCGAGTGGTTGAGGATGTCGGTGGCGTCGATGACGAAACTGAGGGTTCGCCCGCCGCCGACGTTCGCGGCGGAGATCGACTGCACGAAGCCCGCGGCCTCGTTGGCGCCCTTGATGAGGTCGGGCGTCTGGTTGCCGGCGACGGCGGGGTTGCCGTCTTGCCAACTGTTGGGTCCGTTCACGCCGTTGTAGGCGTATGCGGTGAGCACGGGAGCGGCGAGGTTCTGTGCGTCGAAGTAGAAGAGCGCCATTTCGCCGGCATGGCCCTTGGGGTTTGGTCCGCCGTTGAGCGCCAGCCAGTAGCCGCGGGTGATCTGGTTGGAGAAGTTGACGCTGTACTCGAGCTGGTTGGTGACGGTGTCAAAGGTGGAGTGGATGGACGCGATGGCGCCGCCGGCGTTGCTGAGGCCGTAGGAGCCGGGCATGCCGGGCGTGAAGTCCCAGACCAGAACGTCTGCGGATGCGAAGGCGCAGAGACCGAGCGAAACGCCGCCGGCGGCGACGAAGCGACTGATGGAACGGGTATTCATGTCTCTTTCTCCTGAACCTGAGGGTGTGCTATCGCGCGGCGACCGAGTCGCGCTGTCAGGGGGAGAGATGCAAGTGAGGGGCCAGTGGGCGTGGCTGGCGTGATTGGCGTGGGGCGGCGGAGACTCTCGGACGTGCGTGTCTTTGGTTGCGTGCGGGCAACATCTGCGACGATGCGAGCGCGCAACATGCGGGGAGGAGCGGCGGGGGAAGGGCGTGGCCCGGGGCGTCCGATAAGCGGCGTGAGCGGAAGGTTGTGCGCGAGGGTCGGCCGGGGAGTTTCGGGTTTAGCGCGCGACCAAGATCGCCTGCTCGCCCAACGCTCGCGCGAGTTTGATCGCCAGAGGCTCTTGGCGTGCGGCGGTTCCCTTGGCGCTGAAGGCCAATCGCAGTCCGACGTCTGCGAAGCCCTCTTCGGCGTAGAGGATTTGCTCGTCGTTGAGTTTCTGCGGCGCGTCGACGGCGATCTGTGTTGGCGAGA
>JBGSRG010000402.1:0-6763 GCA_041737685.1 Phycisphaerales bacterium
AAGCCCCCCGCCCCGCCCTCCGAGAAGTTGAAATCATCTTCGCCCCCGCTGGTCGCTCCGCCGCCTTCGACGACCTCATCCGCGAACCCGCCCGCCAAGCCAACAACTGCCGCGTCGCCCAACTCCGCGCCGCGGCCGACCTGCCGCAAACTTCCCAATCAACCCCCTCCATTCACCTCTATGCCGAGGCCTCAAACCTCAGCACGCTCCCCTTTCCGCCCTTCGCCGGCTCGCCTTTCGCATCCCCCATCAAGGCCAAATCCACCACCCAGCCCCAACAACCCAACCCTCAACCCAATCCCCAAATCAGACTCAGCATCGTCCGCGATAGCACCAATCCCGACCGATGGCTCTTTGCCTCTCGCCTGCAAGACACTCCCAACCAGACCGAACTCTCGCCCGAATCAGCCCCCGCATCATCGCTCTCCCCAACCTGCCCGCACGCCACCGCCGCGGCCTGGACCGAATCCGCTGGCCTAGCCATCTTCGCCGCCAACGGCTTCGGACAGAGCCCAATCGTCCAGTTCATCACCATCCAACTGCTGCAGCAGATGGGCCTCGCAGACGCCTTCGATCCCACTCAAGACGGTTCACAACTGCTCGCCCTGCGGCTCGATCCGTCCACCCAACCCGCAACGGCACCAACCGACCCAGCGCCCTCCACCCTCTCGCTGCTCCTCCAACTCGCGCCAACTCCAACCGCAGTCACCAACGCCGACGCTGCAATGTGGGCCATCGTCTCGAACCCAGCGCCCGACGACGACTCACAACCCGCCCCAGATGCCATCGCGTCATACGCGCTCGCCGGATTTGCGCCAAACGCCACGCGCTGCGCAAACCTCTCGCCCACTCCCAACCACCTCCGTCAAGCCAATCGCCCAGCCCCAACGCTCTCCTGGTCCTTCTTCAAGCACGTCTCACACGCACCAACCAACCAAGCCGCCACACAGTCATTCGCGGCGATCACTTTCGCTCCCGCCCTCCCCCCCATCCCCGCCCAACACCCACCGCTCGACCCAACCCAGTTTCACGACTCGCTCCGCCAATCACTCGCTCCTCCACCCACGCCAGCATCCACTCCCGCAGCCCAACCCGACTCAGCCAATGTGCTCTGGGCCTTCAACGCCCAGCCCGCAGCGCTCGAAACCCACTGGCCCAGCCGATTCCCTCAGTGGCCCGTCATCCGCAGCATCATGCAACAGGTAGATCGGGTCTCGCTCTCCTTCAGCCCCGCCACCGCCAATCCCTCCGCCTACAGCACCCTCGGCGAAGGCTTCGTGCAGTTCCGGCCCCTCCCCGCCGCAACCACGCCCTAACCCGCCCAGCCCAGCAGCCAGGCTCATACGCCGCGAACCATCTTTCGCACGCGTACCATTGCCCTCCGCCGCGGCAAGACCCCCTCCACACATCCACCCGCAACGTCGGTTCCCGGTGCGCTGACCCTCAGCACCCCGGCCCACGGACGTTGTTCTTCCCGCTCTCTACCCCCCGGCCCGGCTCTCTTTCCCTCCCACCACTCCTCGGTCTCCTTCTCCCCACCCCCCAAGCCCGCACCCAGGTCCAGCACCCACCATGTCCGAATTCCAACCTCATCACGACACCGCCCATCTGCGAAACGTCGCCATCATCGCGCACGTCGACCACGGCAAAACCACCCTCGTCGATCAACTCCTCATGCAGTCAGGCATGTTCCGTACCGGCGAACTCGAAAAACTCGCCGGCGGACAGCACGACCTCATCATGGATTCCAACCCGCTCGAACGCGAGCGCGGCATCACCATCCTCTCCAAAAACTGCGCCGTCCAATACGTCCGCCCCGCCACCCCAACGCATCCCTCTCCCGACGTCTTCCACGTCAACATCATCGACACCCCGGGCCACGCCGATTTCGGCGGCGAGGTCGAGCGCGTCCTCCGCATGGCCGACGGCTGCCTTCTGCTCGTCGATGCCTCCGAGGGAGCCATGCCCCAGACCCGCTTCGTCCTCTCCAAGGCCATCGAAGCAGGCCTCAAGCCCGTCGTCGTCATCAACAAGTGCGACCGGCCCGACGCCCGAATCACCGAAGTCATCAACGAAGTTTTCGACCTCCTAGTCGAACTCGGCGCCGACGACCACGCCCTCGACTTCCCGATCATCTACGCCTCGGGCCGCGGCGGGTGGAGCACCACCTCGCAAGAGCACGCAATCCAGGCCGCCGGCAAGGACCACCTCCCCGCCGATCCCGACGCCAACATGCGCCCCATCTTCGAGGCCATCATCAAGCACGTGCCCGCGCCAAAGGACGACCCCTCAGCGCCGCTGCAGTTGCTCATCACCACCCTCGACTACAACGACTACGTTGGCCGCATCGGCATCGGCCGAGTCTTCAACGGCTCCGTCGTCGCAGGTCAGCAGGTCGCCATCGTCAAAATGTCCGGCGAGGTCATCCCCTCCCGCGTCGTCAAACTCCTTCGCTTCCAAGGTCTGGGCCGCGCCGAGACCGACAAAGTCCGCGCTGGCGATCTCTGCGCACTCGTCGGCCTCGAGTCGGTCGATATCGGCGACACCATCGCCGATCCCGCCAGCCCCGTCGGCCTGCCCCACGTCAAGGTCGATGAGCCAACGCTCACCATGGTCTTCCGTGTCAACGACTCACCCTTCGCAGGGCAAGAGGGCACCTACGTCACCAGCCGCCAGATCCGCGAACGCCTCGACAAAGAACTCCAGCACAACGTCGCTCTGCGCGTCGAGCCCGGCGTCGCCGGCGACGAGTTCATCGTCTCAGGCCGCGGCCTGCTGCACCTGGGCATCCTGCTCGAAACCATGCGCCGCGAAGGCTTCGAACTGCTCGTCGGCAAGCCCCAGGTCGTCATCAAAGAAATCGACGGCGTCGAACACGAACCCATCGAATGGCTCGTCATCGACGCGCCAAACGACGCCATCGGACCCGTCATGGAACTCACCGGAGCACGCAAGGGCGAGCTCAAAACCATGGAGCCCCGCGGCGAAACCATGACCCACGTCGAGTTCGAGATTCCCGCACGCGGCCTCATCGGCCTGCGATCACGATTGCTCACGGCCACCCAGGGCCAGGCCATCATGCACCACACCTTCGAGCGATTCGCTCCCATCGCCGGCGCTCCCGTCGGCCGCCAGCAGGGCGTGCTCATCGCCATCGAGACCGGCTCCGTCACCACCCACGCCTGCGAACTCCTCGCAGAACGCGGCGTGCTCTTCGTCGCGCCGGGCGAGAAGGTCTACGCCGGCCAGGTCGTCGGCGAACACAACCGCGAGAACGATCTCGTCGTCAACATCACCCGCCTCAAACAACTCACCAACATGCGCATGGCGAACAAAGAGGCCACCATCGTCCTCAAGCAGCCGCGACGACTCGGCATGGAGGGCTGCCTCGAATACGTTGAGGACGATGAACTCGTCGAGATCGTGCCGTCCAGCGTCCGAATGCGCAAACGCATCCTCGACGAATCCATGCGCAAACGCTCCGAGCGCCAGGCCAAAGACCGCCAGACCGCCGACGTCTGATCCTCGGCCTAGCCCCCGCTCGCCTCACGCTGCAACGTCTCAAACGTGCCCAGCAGTTCCGCCGAGTCCGCCGCAACGCCCGCCGGTGCAACCCGCGGCGAGTAGTTCCCGTCCGGGTCCAGTTCCCAAGCGCCACGACAATCCGCGCTCATAATCTGAATGATCCGCAGCAGTTTCGCCCGGTTCGTCCGCCCCAGCACCGGCGTAGCGCTCTCCACACGGTTGTTCAGGTTCCGATACATCCAGTCCGCACTCGCGATGTACCACTCCCCCTCCAAAGGATCGGCGTGCCCCGCGCCAAAGTGGAAAATGCGCGAGTGCTCCAAGAACCGGCCCAGCACGCTGAACACCCGGATGTTCTCGCTCAGACCCGCCTCTCGCGGCCGCAGCGTGCAAAAGCCACGCACAAACAGCGTGATCTGAACGCCCGCACGCGACGCGGCATACAGCCGCTCGTTCACGTCCGGGTCGGCCAGCGAGTTCATCTTCGCCACAATCCGCCCGCCCACAGCGCTCTTGCCCTGCGCGTGCAGTCGCGACTGCTCCGCCTCGCGATCAATCATCTCGCAGAACCGCCGCTTCATGTTCACGGGCGCTACCAGCAGCGTCTCATACGTGTCCAGCCGCGAACGACCCGTCAGCAGGTTGAACAACTCCGTCACGTCATCGATGATCGCCGGGTCGCACGTAAACAGCCCAAGGTCCGTGTACAACGTCGCCGTCTTCGGGTTGTAGTTGCCCGTGCCCAGATGCGCATACGAGCGCAGCCCGTCGCTCTCGCGGCGAACCACCAGCGCCGCCTTGCAATGTGTCTTGAACCCCATCACGCCATACGCAACGTGCGCGCCGGCCTTCTCCAGCGAGCGCGCAATCCGCATGTTCGACATTTCGTCAAACCGCGCCCGCAGCTCCACCAGCACCGCCACCTGCTTGCCCGATTCGGCCGCGCGAATCAACGAACTCACAAACGGCGACTCGCGGTTGGTCCGGTAGATCGTCTGCTTGATCGCCAGAACGTCCGGGTCTCGCGCCGCCTCCGCGATAAACCGCGTCGCGCTCGCCTCAAAGCTCTCAAACGGATGATGCACTAACAAGTCGCCCTGACGGATCACGCTGAAGATATCTGTGCGCTGGTCCGCCAGCCGCACCGGCGTCACCGGCGTCCACCGCGGCCAGCGAAGTTCCGGCCGATCCAGATCCGCAATCTCGTTGAGAATGCTGTAATCCAGCAGCCCCTCTCGCTGATCAATCGACGCCTGATCCAGTTTCAGTTCCTGCGCCAGATGCCCCAGCACCCGCGGCGAAGGATTCGCACAAATCTCCATCCGCACCGGCGCCGCAAACCGGCGCTTGCGCAGCTCGTCCTCCACTCGCTCAATCAACAAGTCCGACTCACTGCTCTCGGTCGTCGCCGGGCTGGTCTCGCTGTCCCGCATCACCCGAAACGGCACAATCTCCACGATCTGCATCCCAGGAAACAGATCGTCCAGATTCTCCGTGATGATGTCGCGCAGGTTCACAAACCGTCCGCGCCCGTTGCTCGCCCCCTTTGACGATCCACCCCGAGGAGTGCCAGGGTCCGTCAGATCTTCCGGCAGCCGAACCCATTGGGTCAACATATCCGGAACCTTTACCCGCGCAAACAGCGGCTCATCCCGCTTCTGCCCGAGCCGGCGTAGCGGCGAGGCGTGCCCCGCCGAATGCGCAGCGCTCGCCGGCCGCGCCTCGGTTCCAAGTTCCGGCTCCGCGAGCAGAATGCCCAGATTCCTCGACATGTTCGAGATAAACGGAAACCGATGCCCCGGATCAACCGCCAGCGGCGTCAACGTCGGAAACACGTTCTTGCGAAACCAGCGGCTCAGCCAGCGCTTCTGCTCCGCGTTCAACCGCGCGTAGTCCAGAATGTCAATCCCCTCACGCTCCAACGCCGGTCGAACACTCTGCTCAAAGCACTCCTGCTGTCCGATCTGCAACTCGCGGATCGACGCCCGAAGCGCCGTCAACAACTCCTGAGCATGAACCCCGTCCTGATCCGGCTCGGTGCGGCCCGCCTCGATGCGCCGTGCCAGCAAACCCAGCCGCTTCATCACAAACTCGTCAAGATTCGCAGAGAAAATCGCCAGAAATCGCACCCGCTCCAGCAGCGGTGTGCGCTCGTCCTGCGCAAGCGCCAGCACCCGCCGGTTGAACTCCAGCCACGCCAGATCTCGATTGAACGTCGTCGCACCCTCGTGAACATCCGGCCGTAGCGACTTCAACGCGCCCGTGCTTTGTCCCTGCGCGCCCAGAGCGCCGAAACCACCGGGCTGCGCATTGGACGTCTCCGATGCAGCGCCCGAAGAAGACCTGGATGATGTCGAGAGCGATTTAGCCATGAGAAACTCAACAGAATCATTGCCCGTGCCCGTCGTCTTCCGGGCCTGCTTGCCATCGGCGTTGCCGCCCCGTCGCTTGAGCAAGGTTCGATAACTTCAGCCCGCAACGCCACAAACACCGCCAACTACCCAAATCAGGCGCGTCAATCACCATCCTCAATCAGCCGCCTCCACCGAACTCCCCCGGCCCATACCGCACCGCACACCCCGGCGCTTCAGTCACTCGAACCCACCGCAGCGCTGTTCCCCCTTCGCTCGCCCGCGATGTACCCGAATTCACCTTCCCCAATCGCTCGCTCAACTGTTCGTAAATTGTTCGAGCAATCTCCTCCGCCGTCGGGTTCCGTTCCGAAAACGCTGCACACTCATTCAGATTCCGATTGTCCCATGCGCCCACCACCCCTCGCAACGCCGCTTCCACGCCGTGAAAGTCGATCAGCAAGCCCTCACCATCCAGTTCTCTCCCCACAACCGCCGCCACAACTCGAAAGTTGTGCCCATGCAACGCCTCGCGCTCGCCCCGGATCACGATCGCGTGCGCTGCACAAAACTCAGCCTCAACCGTCAGTTCATACATCATGGCACTGTAGCGAACCTCTTCCGTCCTCCATCCACACCCCCGCGGCCCGCTTGCTCAGTCCCGGCGGTCAACTGGCCGATAACAAGTTCTCATGCAACGCCTCTCCGTAGCATCCTTGCGCGCTGGCCAGGTCTTCGACCGCCCGCTGCTCACCTCTCGCGGCTTGCTCCTGCTCTCGCCGGGCCAGCCCATCACCGCTGACCTGCTCGCGCGCCTCAACGACCTTCGTCCCGCGATGCTCCTGCTCCCGCCCGCGCCACCCACCCAAACCTCGCACCCGACCGAC
>JBGSRG010000413.1:0-8037 GCA_041737685.1 Phycisphaerales bacterium
AACAGTGCGCTGAAGGATCGGCTGCGGCGCTTGCGGTCAGCGCGATCGCGGGCTGATGTTCGTACCGACGGCAGCGTGCGATCGGTGGCGGCAGAGTCGTTGCCAGCAGAGTCGTTGCCAGCAGAGTCCTTGGAGGCGCGATCAGCCGAGTCGGCCCCGCCGGGCGCAGCGTAAGACTTGCGCGGCCCGCCCGCGGCCAGTTCTCGCCGGCGTTTGGCCTTGAATCGCTCGAAGAGGCTCCGGCTCGAGAGCCGACTGCTTGAATACGCCATGCCGGGCTCGTATGCCGGCTCCGCCTCAGCGCGGTTCTGCCCTGGTTGAATCTGATCCATGAGCCCTCAAACAAACTGATTCGATCACAAGAAGCGGTCATCGCATCATTCGCGTGCTTGGCTCGGCGTGCGAGGAGAATCAGGCGCCGTGATGACTTTCCGCACGATCGATCGGCGTCGGCACGTTCGCGGCCGGAGCGGCTACAGACTGACCCAGCGGCACTTCGTCGATCGGATGCTCAGCTTCGAGATAGACACTCACGCCCCAGTCGTTCCAACCGTGCGTGAGTTTGACCTCGACGAGGTTCTCGCCGCAGAGAAGATGTGCGTTGCAGGCCATTGCTGTGGCATCTGGCCCGGAGTGGTCGTCCAGGATGAAGACGGGTGTGCCGTTGATCCGCACGAGCAGTTTGTCGGAGGTCTCGAAGCGAATGCGGACCGGCTGGGCGTGCAGACTGAGCACGCGGCACCACGCCCACGCTGCGCCGCGACGATCCGGCAGCGTCTGAACCACGTCCAGCCCCCATCGTTCTGAGGATTGACCAGCGCAGCCAGCATCGTCGCTCGGCGGTAATGGGGAGCTCTCGGGCGGCAGCGAGTGCGAGCCGATGCTCCAACGCCAGTCCCAGTCGAATGGACCTTGCAAGCGCCAGGCGCGCAACGGGCGTTCGCGGCGAGCAACCTCTCGAACGATCACGGTCGGTTCGCCGTTGACCGATGCGATCAGTCGCAAGAGCCGCCTGGAGATCCGGCCGATCGGCGGCTCGTCGGGGGGCGACTCAGGCATGGGAAAGGTTGGTTCGGGCGAGTTTGGGCGAGCTGTGATTTGCAGCGTGTGCCGGTCGGTCACACGCTCGCTTGTGCCGATTCGCCCCACAACTTCGACCGTCGCGGGTTGTTGCGGGTCTAGTCGCCCATGGCTGTCGATCACGATGCCTGCCGGGGGTGCAACGCCGGGCTGCGCACAGGGGCCAACGGTGCGAAGAGCGGGGCCGATGCCCAGGGCGATGGCATGGTGCGATGCATGAAACGACTCTTGGTCGATGGGGGGTTCGCCGTGAATCACTTCGGGAGTGAGGACGCTTTCGGCTTCGGGTCGATCGCGGCGTACCAGCAGCTGCAGTTCGATCGGTTGCTTGCGATCTTGAACGGCGATGGCGAGGACCGCGCGGACGGGCAGTTCGGTTGGGCCGAGGGTGATCGGAGAAAGAAGTTGTGCGGTTGAGCCGGTAATGCCCCGCACCCACACCGTTGCCTCTCCCGGTTCGCCCTCCACTGATCGAGCATTGTCGCGAGGTGTCTCGATTCGCCCGCTTTCAGCGCCCGAGTCGGCACTGACGCCAGCAAACTCGATCTGCCACGCCCGCCCCGCGGGTGCGTTGAAATACGAGCCGCCCGCTCCTCGAAGCAGCAGCCGCAAGGACATTTGAGAATGGCCCACAACCGTCCACTCCGCTCGCACACGCGTCACGCTGAACGCCCCGTTTGTGTACGCATCAGACTCGCCGTCGTCTTCGTAGAGTTCGCGCTCGAAGACGCACGCCACGTCGGGACAGAAGATCCGCAGCACGAGCGTCTGGGCCGTGGCATGAGCCGACTCTAAACTGGGAGGTTGGCTTGCAAGGCCGGACCCGCCCGACATCCGCGCGGGTGGAGGTTGCATGAACAAGGGTGCGCCAGCGCGCACAAACACCGGTATCTGGCTGAGGCTCGCGCTGATCCAAGCGTGTCGATCGCCGCCGAAACGCTCGCAGGTAGCGAGATTCGACCAGCCACTCTCGCTTGGCGGAAACCAAACAGCGCGGTGTGCCACGCGGTCTGACCCGAGGCCCGGCGTGACAATCGGTGCGACAAGCACGTCAGGGCCGATCAGATACTGGTCCGGACTGCGATAGGCGTGATCGTTGTGCGCATGGTCCATCCAAACGGGTCGAAGCAACGGTCTGTTGTGCTGGGCTGCGTCCCGAGCCGCCGTGTAGATCGTGGGCATCAATGCTGAGCGAAGTCGAAAGGCCGATCGCATGGCACGCTCATTGGCTTCGGCAAACGACCACGGCCGGCGGTCGAGCGCCTCAGTCCTAGCCGAGTGCAGCCGCAGCGCAGCGCTCAAGGCCCCGAATTGCACCCAGCGCGTGGTCGCCTCTTCGTTGCGCGGGCCGAAGTGGCCGCCGATGTCGTGGGACCAGAAGAAACAACCCGCGTTTCCAGCGCTCACGCTGAAGGGCACTTGGAAGGCCAGCATCGGCCAGCCTGTGTGTGCATCACCTGAGAAATGGATAGGGTGGCGGTGGTCGCCCCAGCCCGCCCATCGCGAGAAGCCGCTGCCACGCCGTCCGTTGCCCCTGGAGTGTTGAAAGAACAAATGATTGAGCCAGCCGAGGTTCGTCAGGCCGGGGATGCTTCGGACTTCTGGCTCCTGCTGCCAATCCAGCCACCACAGATCGACTCCGCCTCGTGTGCCAGCGGCTCTGGCGACTTCTGGGCGAGTCTCGGCCGCGATCACCGACTTGTTCGCCGTTGCCTCGATCGATTCAAGGTCTGGCGTCTCCAGCGGCCGCAGCACCTGATCGAAGAGTGACTCCATGTACCGTCGGTTGCCCGCGTCAAACTCCACGTTCTCGCCGGTTGCTGGATCCAGCCCCATGGCTCGCATGAACGGCGCATAGCGAGTTTCCCAACTCCCGACACCCTCGGAGGGGTGCAGGTTCAGACACACATGCAATCCGCGATCGTGCATCCACGCGAGCAATCGTTCGGCGTCGGGCAGCAGCGATCGATTCCAACTCCAACCCGTCCAGCGACCATCAGCAGACGCCGAGTGCCAGTCCATGTCGAGCACCATCACGTCGAGCGGAAATCCGCGCTGATCGAACTCGCTCGCGATCGCGCGGAACTCCTCTGACGTGTGAGGCCAGTAACGGCTGTACCACGCGCCGAGAGTCGATCTTCGTGGCAGCGGCACCGGCCCGCTTACTTGACTCAATGACTGCATCGCCGCGGCGAAGTCGTCGGCATACGCAAAGAGGTACCAGTCGATGCGGCGGTTGGCTTGGGGCCCTGCGTCGTAGCCGCGCCAAGACCGACACACGGCCCAGCCTTGCTCATCAAGCAAGTGCCCGTCGGAGTCGTCGATCAGGAACCAACCGTCACGTGAGAGCAGCCCCGGGTCGAGGGGTCGCGCATCGCGCAGGCCGTCGAGGGTTGAGAGCGTGCCGCCGAGGTTTCGAGACTGCGAATCGCCGGGTCGCCAGACACGGTCGACTTTCTCGGGGCCGCTTCGGTCGAGCAGTCGCACGTTCAAGTTGTGCGGGCCGGGCCTGCTCGATGCGGCGTCGTCACGATGCGCACTGTCGCCCGCTCTAGCGTCGAACTCACTCTGTGGATGACTGATTGCGGTACCAGGGGGTGTGGTCCGATACTCCAGCACGAATCGATCGGTAGTAGCACGGATCGGTGCCGAGCCGTCGCTGGTAAACACCCCAAGTGGCCGCATCGCGGCTCGCGCTGTCGCGAAAACGCTGGGTTCATCAACGAAACAGCCATCCGCCGCCCATTCGATTCTGACGCAGGTGTCCGTGAGCACTGAGACTCGAAGCACGGTTCGCTGCGGTGCTTCGAGATGTGTTGGGTCCGCCGCCATGCGTGGGGCATGGTACCAAGCACCGAACAGCCAGACGGCCAGCCATCACAGGGGTCGCGTGGCCGTTGGCAACGCCTAATCTTCACAGAAGATGTTGACGACCGGCGGCTAGGCCCGGCACATGATCTTCCGCGATCCCCAACAATCTCTGGCGCGAATGTTCTGAGTGAAATGGACGGATCGGCTCTCGGAGTTTGCACCAGCGCATCCTGCTCTTCGCGTGATTGAGTGGTAAGCGTTTCGTGCAGTTCGGTGCGACCGCGATTGGCGTGGTCAAGGAAGAGCGGACGGGAAGTCCGTGAAAGTTGGTTGCGTGCCAGTGCCCCCGCAACGCCCTTCGTCCAGGCTCCGTGGGGCAGATCAGATCGAGGCTCATTGGGAAAGTCTCCCAATCGGAGGATTGTGCATGCGACCCCTCATCGTCGGAGTTTCGATCGTGCTGGCCTGCTCGGGCATGGCGATCGGCCAGGACTCGGTCGCGGCTGCAGCGGGCGGCAACGACTCGCTCGCAGCGCACGACACCGCGACGCTTCGCGTTCGATACGCCGTTGATGCCTCACTGTTGACCAGTTCGTGGGGCAACAGCTTTCGTATCGCACCTTTGCTCAAGTCGACGCGAGACCTCGACCCCATGTTTCGTTCTCAGATACTGGGTACTTCAACCATCTCGGCGAGCTTCGCCGCAGTGCCCAGCAACCCCGCTGCGAGTTATGCGATCTGGTCCGCCGCTGGCGCCGGGGTCAGCCCGCTGAGCAACTCGGCGCCTTCGTCGGCATCACCAACTACGTTCTCTAACCAGTTCGCTGTGGCGTTTGTCGATCTATCGCTGGACCCGACCAATCTCACCGTTGCCACCGTCGGCCGCGACCCGTTGGACGGTAATCGCTTCTATGTTGAGCGCACGCAAGCGCTCTCGTCACGATTGGCTCCCGTTTCGCCCGACACGGCCACGCTCTCACTCGGTGCTGTCACGTCGACCGGCCGAGCATTCGTTCGAGCCGATGCCTTCACGGCGCTTGAGACCACGTCAGACCGCATCACCGGCGACAACATCCTGCTCGTCAATGCTCCGGCACTCGCTGCGACAAGTGTCAACACGCTCGTGAACTCAGGCGGCGTGAACACTGCGGCGCAGCCAGCACAAACGACTTACATCGTTCGAAATGACTCTGCGCCATACTCAACGCCCAGCGCTGCAGACCTCGGCGGGAGCGCCGACCGTGCTTTGATTTTCGATCTGCGAGCCTTCTATCGCTCGGGAACCTCAACCGGCACGCTCAGCGGCAACACCTCTGGGCATCGACCGACGGGAATCGCCGGGCAGCGTGGAAATCCATCGTTCTCGCCGATCACGCCGCTCGGCGGCAGTCTCGGCACCATCGCCTCACTCGCCAAACCGAGCGCAGGCGGACCAACCGCCCTTGTGAACTCGATCGCGGCGTTTGGCGTGAACATGTCAGGCTCTACAGCGCCCGTTGCGGCGGGCAGCCCGCGATCATTCGCGCTGCCCTCTCCCATCTCCGTAACGGGCTTTGTCGCCAACTCTGCGGGAACCGCGAGGTTCGATCAGTACAAGTCTCAGCACGTCTTTCGCGGCGGCAATGGTGTGGTCGGCATTGGGCGCAACGCCGACAATCAACTCGTTCTCGCGGCGGTCGCGACCGACCCGAGCCAGGGCGACTTCATCGCGGTGGTGACGGCGACCGGACCCTCGAACCAGACGTGGACCGTTGCCGCTCGCCCCGGTCAATCCGTGCTCGACGGTCCTTCGGGGAGCGCGGTTGGGCAACTCGCCACAACCGGTTTGCAACTCTCTGCACCAGCGGTTGATCTCGTGGGCAACGTCTACTTCGCCGCGACCTGGTTGCCGACGCTCGAGCCGGTTCGAGTCGGCGTATTCAAAGCGGTGAACATCGGTGGTGACTATCGCATCGAGTTGCTGGTTTCTGAGGGCGATGCCTTCGTCGGCATCAACTCGGCTACGCCCTACAGCATCACGTCGATCGCGCTGCGTGACAGCGATTCGCTCGCTTCGGGCGCGTTCCACTCTGGCTCGTTGTTGCAAGCGCAGACGCCGGGATCAACGACGAACGATTCCGCATCGCCCTTGGCCTCAGGTGGCCTGGTCGTCAATGCCACCATCACCTATGACCGCGCTGGCACACCCGAGTACTACGCCACTGTGCTGCTCATCACGCCAGACATCTCCACCACTCCGCCCTTGCCATGCCCCGGCGATTACAACGGCAGCGGTACGATCGATCTGCTCGATCTTCTGGCATTCAACGGCGATTGGTCGATGAATCTGGGCCAGGCCGCGGTGCCCGGCACCAACGGCGACTACGACCAAAACGGAACCGTTGACCTGCTCGACCTACTGGCGTTCAACAGCGACTGGTCGGCGAATCTGGGTACGGCCTGTCCGTAAGAACGAGCAAACTCAGAGGTCGAGTTACTTGCTCTTGGCGGCCTCGTCGATGATCCGACTCAGCACATCGTCGCCCTCTCTGGTCCATCGCGGCACAAACTTGCCGTTGATGAAGACGCACGGGATTTGGCCCACGCCGTACTGCGCACCCGCGATCACGTCTTCCTGAATCGCCTGCGACACGGGCGGGGTGTTCATCGCCTGCACAACCGCCTCGGCATCAAGGCCGACCGCTGTTGCGCCCGCTCGCACGGCCTGGACGTTCATGCCGCTCTGGTGATCCATCAGCCACGCGTGCATGGCCCAGTATCCGGCCTCCGCACCCACGACCCCGGCGGCCTCGGCCGCGCGGGCGGTCAGGCACCCGTGCTCAAAGATCACGCGAGGCACCTGCGGGTTGCACTCGCTGGTGCCGGGAAAGTGCCGGAAGACATAGCGAATGGGCTTGGCTTTTGCCGAGACGAGGCCGCGGAGTTGCGCGTCGACTTTGGCGGTGTTGGCTTCCTGAAAGTCGCCAAAGACGACGATCTGCACCGGCGCATCGGCCGGGCCGAGCGAGCGTTCAACCTTGTCCGGCTGCGTGGGCCGCACGGGCTGATCGCGCCAATCGGCAACAAACTTCTCGGTAGCCATCGGCGGCTGATCGGTGCTGGCGCTCTTCGGCGGTGCGCCAGAGTTCAAGAGCGCTTCTACCGTTCGTTCGAGCGCCCGTGGCGATTCCCACCCTTTGAGTTCAACACCATTGACCAGCACCATGGGTGTGCCGTTGATGCCCAGCGACTGCGCCTCTTCGATGTCCTGTTCGAGCAACTTCAAGGTCTGAGGCCCGCTCATGACGCGGATGACCTGATTCGCTTCGAAGCCCATCGCGGCCAGATCGACCGGCAGGCTGGCATCGGTGAAACTGCCGCCGCGAGCAAAGAGCCAGTTGTGCATCTTCCAAAACGCATCGTTCGCACTTGCCCACTGATCCTTGCCTTCGAGTGCGGCGTTGGCGCCAGCCACGATCGCCGCGGCCTCGGCCGCGCGAGCCGCCCAGCACGCATTGGGGTGTACCTCGGTCGCTCCCGCATAGTACTTGTTGCAGGCTTTGCCGTTCGGGTATTGCTTGGCGCTGAGGCTGACTCTGTCCGGATACTTCTCGACCAGCGCTGCGGCCTCGTTCTCCATCCGCTTGCACTGTGGGCACTGATAGTCGCTGATAAGGACAATCCTGGCGACGGCTTGCTCTGGTCCCCGCCGCCATCGCCCGGTAAAGCCCGATTCGCCGAAAGTCCGCGTTGTGGTCGAAACCGTCGCTGCGCCGCTCTTGGCTGTCTCGCCCGCTCCGGTGCGAGCAAGCAGCAGGCGTTGGCTCTCCGCAAGTGCCGACTCTGACTTGGCCAAGGCGCCAGCTCGCTTGTCCGCGTCCATCGAGGCCAGCACGCCCGCCGCGAGCACGAACACCACCGATGCGGTGGCCAGTGGCACCCATGCCACGTACTTGGTTTGCGAGCGCTCAACACGCACTGATGTCGCAGGTACGCCTCGATCACTCTTCATCATCTTCCCTTGTTTCATCGCCAACCACTCCACAAGCGCCCACCACAGCAAGTTCGCGGCGTGGGCGGCCAGACAGTACGGACACGGCTTGTTCGCCAACACGATCACGATCAGAAACAGCCCCGACGCCGCAGCGCCCACTCTCGCCAGCCATC
>JBGSRG010000460.1:0-9675 GCA_041737685.1 Phycisphaerales bacterium
GCCTCCTCGCCGCAGGCCCAATCGTCGCAGCACTCGCGGGTGCTGGCGCAGGTGCGGCCGCGGGTGGCGCGGTGGGTACCGCCATCGGCTTTGCCATCCCCGAGCACGAAGTGAAGTTCTACAACGAGGCCTTCAAGAAGGGCAGCGTGCTCGTTGGCGTCCAGTGCGAAGATTCCGACGATGCGAGCGCGATCAAGAAGACCTTCGAGAACGCTCGCGCATCAAAGATCTCACGGGCCTAAGCCGTGACTTTGTGGCGACCCCGCCACGTTTGCAAGGGTCCGCTTGCTCGGCAACCACTCGCTGGTTCGTTGGGCAAGCGGGCTCTTTCCGTTGTTCGGCTCATGCGACCTGATCCACGGCGCAGCCACCCACCTTAATTCGCGACTCTCTCGCTTGCCATTCACCGCAACGACTGAGCCGAAAGCCTCGCTCACCCTCGTGCATTTCACACAGGCGTTCGTATCCCGACATTCTCAATCACCACCTCTCAAAGGCAGGAGCACAACCATGCCCATCAAACTCGACCATCTCGACAAACTCTTCCACAAGCAGATCAAAGACGCCCACAGCGCCGAGTCGCAACTGCTCGAGGCCTTGCCGAAGATGCACAAGGCTGCCTCCGACGTCGAACTCAAGGCAGCATTCGCCGACCATCTCAAGGTCACCAAGACGCACATCTCCAGACTTCAAGAGATCGCCGAACGCCTGGAGTTCAGCCCTCTCGGGCACCACTGCAACGCCATGGAAGGCCTCATCAAAGAGGGCGCTGAGGTGATCGAGGCCAGCGACGCCGACCCTTCGGTCCGCGATGCTGCGCTCATCTGCGCAGCACAAAAAGTCGAGCACTACGAGGTCGCTCTCTACGGCTGCCTGCGGGCCTATGCAGAGATGCTCTCGCACGACTCAGCGCAGAAGCTCCTGGCCCAGACGCTCGAAGAAGAGCGCGCCGCCGACACCCACCTGACCGAGATCGCGATGGGTACGGTCAACGTCGCGGCGAATTCTTAAGAGCCGTGCGACTACCGCTCTACCGCTCATGCCCGGCCTGCTTTACGCGTGTCTACATGAACCGCATCAGGCCGATCGCCATCATCGGCTCACCTCGAACCGCCGGCTCGACCTCGGCCGTCAAACGCACGGTCGGGCCGGCGGAGTCGAGGGGGGGCACCGACTCGAAACTCACGCGTCGCTGGCCCGAATCGGCAACCTCGCGGCAGAGCGCCGCGAGTCGTTCAGCCTCCTCTGGTGGCAAAATGTCGGACCAGTGCCGCAGATTTTTCGCCGGCAACCGCATCGCCTCGGCCACTCTCGAATAGCCCAGATCCCAGTCGATCACTCCATCGTCAATCGACCACCGCAACGCGATCGAACGTCCCGCCGTGAAGGCTTCAGTGATGCGTCTGTTCACCAAAGTCAGCTGCGCAGAACGCCGTTCTTGTTCACCCCGTGCCGTCTCAAGATTCTCCCGAAGGTGCGCCTCGCCTACAAGTTGCCCCTTGAGCTTGGTATTCGTTCGCTGAATCTCGGGCATACCGAGCAGTTGGGGCAGCGCGCCGATCAGCACCACCGCCGTTGTCAGCGAAATCACCGCCGTGAGCGCCTTCATCAACCCCAAAAAGCGGTAAATGGGATGGTAAAACATCAGCGCATCGGTTGCGTGTGTCAGCCCGCAGGCCAGAATGAACGCAACGAACAGCACGATCAGCACCGGAAACTCGACCGACCGCCGACGAATCAGAATGACGGCCAGTCCGGTGGGAATCGCGGCGTAGGCGACGAAGATCGCCAAGTCGGAGACAATGTGAAGCCAGCCCAAGGGCTCCGACCATTCCCCGCAACGCCACCTCGCCGGAAAGCCCGACGGATCAAAGAGCCGCGTCAGCATTCCCATAGCCACGAGCATAGCCGACAGGCCTAACCCTGCCAGCATGAAGGATCATTCATCTTGTGTTCATCCTTCCTAAACGGCTGTCGCCTATTGGTTAGGCATCGATCTATCACGCGCACAACCCACGCTCGCGGCGGTAGCCATCATGTGCTTCTTTACATCGATTCTCTCGGGGATTGCTCGCTTTGGCTCGTTCTTGCCCAACCCTCCACTCTGGCTTGATCTGGCTTTCTTGGTGTCGAGTTCGGCAGGAGTGGCCGTGGTCCTCGTGATTCTTGTGGTGATGCTGCAGCGCCACGCCGCGCATGCCATTCACCAGGAGATCGAACCTCGCCATCGCAACACACCGAATGACCTTCAGGCAGATCGGGATTCAGACCACTCGCAATCGCGGCGCGAGAGACCCCAAGCACGCATCGACTTCGCGACTCGATCGTCAGCGATCCGGCCTGATAGCGAGACCCGCCTGCAACATCCTGACGAGACCTCGACGCCGATCGATCCGCCCGGCCGAAACCGAACATGACCCAAGAATGAACGTGGTTTAGCGCCCGAATAACCATGGGATCATCGTCCAAGCCCAAACTCCTGATGTTCGGTTGGTAAACCCGCAGCGTGTGCCGCGAGCCAAGCCGAACTTCGCGCCGCCACGATTCCGAATGGTTCTGCGGCCGAACACGCACAGCGAACACTTGCAGGAGATTGAACAATGGAACGCATCAGCAGAAGGCAAACCATGCCAGCCCTCGCCGCAATCCTCGCGATCGCCGCGGGCAGCGCGGTCGGAACAGGCTTCGTCGTCGAGCAGCCCAAGCGCGACAACACCACCCAGCGAAGCACGCCCGACCGCGGCATGAACCGTGATCGAGGCATGACGCACCACTTCATGCTCGGCTCGAAACTCATCGGTCAGGACGTCGTGAACGCGAACGGCGAAACGATCGGCGAGATCGACAACTTCATCTTCGAACGTGGCAGCGGTCGCATCAGCTACGGCCTCGTTGAAACGGGCACCATCCTTGGCATGGGTGGCAAGACGATCGCCGTGCCCTACGCCCGCTTCGGCACACACACGGACGACACGCCATTGACGCTCGACATGACCCCGGAGCAGGTCAAGCGTGCGGCCGAGTTTGTACCCGAGAACTGGTCGAATCTGAAGCAGCGCTCATGGCTTGACGACGTGGACAACGCCTTCCGAGACGAGCCTGACCGCACCGGTGAATGGCACGATCCTTACGCGACGGCTATAGCCGCCGCAACGCGGCAGAACGTCAAAGGTGAGATTATCTCCGTCCGGCGCCTGCCACTCGCTTACGAAGAGGACGTGATGATCATCGTCCGCACCGACGACGGCACGTCTCGAGAGCTCTTGCTCGGCCCGTCGTGGTACGTCATGGGTCATGACGCGGCACCGATGCGCGGCGACAAGATCAACGCCGACGTGCGCATGATCGAGGCCGACGGCGGCACCGCACGCTACTACGCCACCAGTGCCACTTTCGATGGCAAGACACTGCCGCTTCGCGCTGATGACGCCAGCCCGATGTGGCGGTTGTCAAAGGAAGTGAATCGAAACACTCCCAACGATACGAGTCCCGATCGCAGGGCAATCGACGACCAGAACGATCGCTCGGCCAAGCTCATGCTGCTCAGCGACCTCATCGGCGCTGACGCTCGTGCCTTCGACAAGGACGGCGGCGAGGTGCAAGACGTAGTCGTCGAGTGCAACTCTGGTCACGTTGCCCTGATCTGCTTCGATCCCGATGAGGCGATTCTCGGCATCGGCGACACCAACCGGGCCGTGCCGTGGCAGGTCACAAACATCGGGCCAGACGGCAAAGTCCGCTTCGACGCCGACCGCGCCATGCTCACCGCCGCGCCCGAAGTGCCCGAAGACCTGAACTCCTACACCTCGGGCACTCAGTTGCCCGCGATTTATCGCACTTTCAACGTTGATCAGCCCAAGTTTGATCGCTATATCGATGGCCGACAAGGCGACTCTCCCCGGCCCGGCAACATGGACGGCCGCGGCAAGCCCATGAAGGACTCCATCAAGGAGCCCATGGATAACATGACGTGGATGAAGGCCCGGAACGACGGCAAGCAGACCTCCATCACCGGCAAGGTCTCTTCCACTCAGTCCGAGTCGATCGCGCGTGGCGAGGCCCAGACCCGCACCCTCACCCTGAGCACGCCCAACGGCGAGCGGCAGGTGGTGCTCGGTCCGGCTTGGTACATCGATCGCCAGAACCTCAAGTTCTCGAACGGCGACGAAGTTTCTGTGGACGGTCGTCGCGTCGAGATTGACGGCAAGACCTATATCGTGGCAAACACCGTTCGCAACGGCACATCCACTTGCGAGATGTGGAAGGACGATCAGCCCGCTTGGGCACGCAAATAGGTGATACACGCGGCCCGGAGCGACAACCGCGGGTCGCACACAAACTCTCTCTCGCACGGCCGTTGTCGCTAGCGCGCCCACGGCCGCTTCTCAACGCAGGAAAGGCATTATGAACAATTACGACGCCGCTTCCACCGCCCCGCGCGCCCAACCAAAGACAGGTGCAAACTCCGCGCAGTTTCGGTCCACGGAATCAGCCTCAGATGAACCTCTCCAGGCCCACCTCGAAGTTGAGCGCGACAAGCCTCTCCCCCCTACCACCGAGGAGATTGACCGCGTCTCACCCGAAGGAAGGCCCGCCAAGAGCGATCGGTTCACCGGCACTGAGACGCTGCTCCTGATCTTTGCACCGGTCGTTCTCGCAGGCGTCGTCGCACTCGTTGTCGCGAGTTTCGCGGGCTTTGTTGCCGGCTTGGCCGCCCTCATCGTGGCGATCGGAATCTCCGCCGCTTTCAACCCCGTTGTCTGGGCAATGCGCGGCCGATCCGCCGAGCGTACTGAAATCACCGGCGAGGACAAGCCCGACCGTTGACCCGACGAACCCGAATCACTCGCGCTTGCGACACAATCACACGCCGATCAGCAAACGCTCGGGCTGCTCGATTGCGTTCTTGACGACCACCAAGAACTGCACGGCTTCAGCCCCGTCCACCAGCCGGTGGTCATAGCTGAGCGCCAGATACATCATGGGCCGAATCGCGACCTGGCCCGGGTTGTTCGGGTCTTCCACGGCGCGATTCTTGATCGAGTGCATCCCGAGAATGCCCGTCTGCGGCGGATTCAAGATCGGCGTGCTCATCAGCGATCCGTAGATCCCGCCGTTGGTGATCGTAAAGGTGCCGCCCTGCATATCCGCGAGCGCCAGCTTTCCGTCCCGCGCCTTAGCGGCCAGTTCTTTGATCCCCGCTTCCACCTGCGCGAAACTGAGCGATTCGCACTGCCGAAGCACCGGCACCACCAAGCCCTTGGGCGTGCCCACGGCGACGGCAATCGCCTGTGACTCATGGTGCTCAATCTCCAGTTCACCCTCGGCAGACCGCACGACCGAGGCATTGACGAGCGGAAAGTTCTGCAACCCCAGCACGCACGCCTTGACAAAGAACGACATGAACCCCAGCCCCACGCCGTGCTTCTTCTCGAACGCCTCCTTGTGCTTGCTTCGCAGCCCCCTCACCGCCGTCATGTCCACTTCGTTGAAGGTCGTCAGCATCGCGGCGTTGTGCTGCGCTTCAACCAATCGCTGAGCGATCCGCTGACGCAGTGTGGACATCCGCTCGCGCCGCACGCCACCATGCCCCGCACCAGCCTGATGTTCCGCTCTGGACTCTCCCGAGCTCGCGCGCGGAGCCGCAGAAGCCTTCGCCTCGACCAAGGGTCCGCTGTCACCACGTTCTCCGCCCGCCTGCAGCACGTCTTGCTCGCGGATGCGTCCCCCGGCACCGGTGCCCTGCACCTTGCCAAGATCAATCCCGCGTTCCTCAGCAAGTTTGCGTGCCAGCGGCGTCGATCGCACGTCGCTCTCGGCTTTGCCAGACCCACTTCCGCCCGATCCAGCAGCAACCGATGCCGCCGCCGAGCCCGTCGACGAAGATGCAACCTTGTGCGTGCCGTTGGCGGGCTGTGAACGATCAGCAGGCGCGCTTGCCGCCCCAGTCCCCGCCCTCACTTCCTTTGCCTTCGCGACCTTGGCGCCATCGCCGCTCGACACCGATGCCTGCGCTGACTCATCGATCGAACCCACCACCGCTCCCACTTTCACGCGGTCGCCCACCTTGTTGCCGGGTGTCAGCACACCCGACGCCGGCGACGGCAACTCCATCGTGATCTTGTCCGTCTCCAACTCCAGCACAGTCTCATCGCGATTGACAAACTCACCCGGCTGTTTACGCCAAGTCGCGATCACGCCATCGGTCACAGACTCACCGAGTTCCGGGATGACAATGTTTGTAGCCATATTCAGTGATCGATCAAAGTGCCTCAGGATCGCTCAGACGACCCATCGCCGCCAGTTTGGACGCTCGGTCGTCGGTCTTTCAGGTCTGCACGCTCCGCGCCTTCGATGATGCAGCGCCGGGCTTGCCCCCAGCGCCGGTCGCAGACTTACTGCCAGCCGCGGAGTTCGCTGCCGACGATTTCTCACCGACCGACCCATTCTTCGGCACACCGTTGATGGCCGCTTGCACTGCCATCGGTCGATCTTCCCCAACCCCTGCAAGAGGCTCCGAGCGTGCGTAGGCCAAGCTCAGCAGCCGCTCCTGCTGCTTCTTGTCCACTTTCTTTGAACCAACCGCTGTCACCGAACTCGTGGCCCGACCAACATACGCAAGTTCGTAGCCAAGCTCAGGCTCCGTACGGAACAGATCGGCGATGAACAAGTACGCACCCATGTTCCGCGGCTCTTCCTGCGCCCACACCTGCTCAACCACGCGCGGGTAGCGCCGGATGATCGCGTGCGCCGTCGCCGCGTCAAACGGGTACAACTGTTCAACGCGAACAATCGCAGTCGAATCGTCCGACAACGACTCTCGCTTCGCCACCAGTTCGTGATAAACCTTGCCCGTACACCAGACGATCCGATCTACGCGTGATCGATCCGCGTCCTTCGCGGCGTACCGAGGGTCATCCAGGACACTCTGAAAGCCGCCGCGGCTGAACTCTTCGATCGTGCTCGTCGGCACACGCAACAGACTCTTGGGCGTAAACACGATCAACGGCTTGCGCCACGGTGCCAGCATCTGCCTTCGGAACATGTGAAAGCACTGCGCTGCGGTCGAGGGATACACGACCTGCATGTTCTGATCGCCGCAGAGTTTCAAGAATCGCTCGATCCGCGCCGAACTGTGCTCCGGCCCCGCACCCTCATAACCGTGCGGCAACAGCAGCGTCAGCCCCGACCACCGCTCCCACTTGGCCTCAGCGCTGGCGAGAAACTGATCGATGATCATCTGTGCGCCGTTCGAGAAGTCACCGAACTGCGCCTCCCAACACACCAGCATCTTCGGATCAGTGAGCGAGTACCCATACTCGAACCCCATCACCGCGGCCTCCGACAGCGGCGAGTCCCACACCGAAAGTTCGCCCTGCATCGCTCGGCCGTCGGGACCGGGCTTGCCCGCATCATCCGGGTGCGGAGCGACGCGACGCATGTTGTTTAACGGCATGTACGCCCGCTCGGTCTGCATGTCGCGCAACACCGCGTGCCGGTGCGAGAACGTGCCCCGCCGAGCATCCTGCCCAGACAGCCTGATCCCATAGCCCTCAAGCAGCAACGTACCGAATGCAATCGACTCGGCATCGGCGTACGACACCGCCTTGGTTTTGGGCAACGCCGACCGATCCACGAGCAATCGCTGCAACTTCGGGTTCAGGTTGAACCCCTCGGGCACACGCCCCAGCGATTCGCAAACCTCCGCAATGACCTCTTCCGATACTCCAGTCGGAACAACGTCCAGCGAGAAACTGCGACCCATCCCGCTCCACCTCCGAGAACCCGGATCGATCGTCGGATCATACGGCTTGGTCTTCGCGGCCCGTTGGGCAGACTCAAGCGCATCATTGAGCCGTGTCGCGATCGTCTGCTCGTCGGTCTGATTGATCACGCCCTCTTCAAGCAACTGCGAGGCATACCGCTTCAGCACCGTCTCCTGCGACTTCTCGCGGATCAGCGCCGCCAACAGTGGCTGCGTGAACGACGCTTCGTCCTGCTCGTTGTGGCCATACTTGCGATAGCACACCAGGTCGATGAAGACGTCCTTCTTAAACCGCTGCCGATACTCTACCGCCAACTGACCGCACGTCACCACCGCCTCGGGGTCCTCCGCGTTCACGTGGAACACGGGCGTCTCCAGCATCAGCGAAATGTCGGTGCAATACCTCGTCGAGCGTGCGTCCTGCGGCCCGGTCGTAAACCCGATCAGGTTGTTGACCACCACGTGCAGACACCCGCCCACGGTGTAGCCTTGCAGCTGCGAGAGATTCAGCGCCTCGGCCACCGTGCCTTGCCCGATCACGGCCGCGTCGCCGTGAATCAGCAACGGCACGATCCGATTTCGCTGGACCATGTCGCTAGCCAGCCGCTGCTTGCCGCGGCAACGACCCAGAACCACACCGTTCACGGCCTCAAGGTGGCTCGGGTTCGAGGCCATCGCCAGCCAAACCCGTCGGCCATTCCGCAGCGTGCGCTCGCCCGAGTAACCGCGGTGGTACTTCACATCACCACCACCCACCACCAGCGACGCCCACGAATCCTCGAACTCCGTAAAAATCTGCTCGAACGTCTTGCCAAGCACGTTGTGCAGAACGTTGAGCCGACCGCGATGGGCCATGCCCACCACAAGCTCTTCGACTCCGGTTTCCACCGAGGCCTCAACCATCCGATCGAGCAGCGCAATCAACGACTCTCCACCCTCAAGCGAAAATCGCTTCTCGCCGGGGTATCGATTCTGAAGAAACTTCTCGAACTGCTCCGCGCGAATCAGACGCTCAAGAATGTGCGCCTTGTCGCCGCGGGAGAGTTCCACCCGCCCGCTCGATCGCTCAAACGCGCGCTGAACCCAACGCCTTTCTTCGCCATCGGTAATGTGGGCCGCCTGAAGGCCAATGCTGCCGCAGTACGTGCTTTCCAAGAACGCAACCAGATCCCCCAGCGTCGAAATCTCCGGCAGCGGCGTCGAGCCCGTCGCGATCGTTCGATCCAGATCAGCCGACGAAAGCCCGTGATGCTCAAGCGTTAGTTCGCTCGGCCTCGCCGGCTCTCGCCCGAATGGATCGGTCTTCGCAAACAAGTGCCCGATCGAGCGGTACGACTCGATCAGGTCCGAGACCGCAGATTGAAAGCGAAACGCCTCAACCGTTTCGGCCGAGACTTGCCCGCCCGGCTTCGTTGATCGTTCGCCGCTCCGGGCCAGTCCAAGATCAAACCCGGCGAAGAAAGCCTGTAGATCCGGTGCTACCGCGCCCGGATCCCGCTTCCATGCGAGGTACTGACCTTCCAGATATTCAGCGTTCCAACTGTTCACCGACGGTGAAACAGCCTCAGGACCCGACATGAAACACCCCTTCAGGAGCGACCTTCAAGCGTCCACCTTTCGCCTCGCCGACCGGTCGCTCCAATGGAGCGCAGAGAACGATCGACCCGGGACCAAAATCGTAGCCTTTCAATCGGTTGTACGGCGCTCCACCGACAGGAAAAGCCGTCAGTCGGTCGAACCCGTCCCCGCGCCCCACCGCCGGGACGCTACCGGACCGCCGCCCGCCTGCCTTGGCGCGTCAGCCATCTCAACTCCATTTCTAGCAGCACCCAGTCATGCGATTCCTCTCCGACCTGCTCACTCACCCGGTCTTGGGGGGATGGGGGGGGGGGGGGGGGGGTGGCTCGGAC
>JBGSRG010000466.1:0-5131 GCA_041737685.1 Phycisphaerales bacterium
TCGCGCAGCGTATCGCGTTGCTTGTTGCCGCTCGAGGGCTGGCTGCTCGCGGCCACCGACGCAGCGAGCACTTCTACGCTCACCATCGCACCCGCCGCGACGCTCACCGTCGCTAATGCCACCGTCACGAAAACCGCGCACAGCATTGCAGCCCCGCCACGCCCGCGCCGCGTCCGTCCATCCCCCATCAATAAACTGCCCATCTTGTCCCTCCGGTTCGTCGCAAAGTTCACTGCGGATCGAATCTGCCAGATTGTCGATCGGCACATCTTGCCGAATCGCTCTAACTCGCGTGCCAGCATCGACTTGAATGAACGCGCTTTCATCCGCAATCTTCAAGCATTTCCGGGCCTTTCGACGATGATGATAGTGCGAGGGCCAAAGCCATCGCGAGAGATTCGGCGGGCCTGGTCGATGCAGTCTGCCGGGGCGTCGAGGTAGGGGGGGAGCAGAAAGGTCGGGGGAGAGTCGGGGATCACGTCTGACGGCCATGGATGGCGCGTCAACGCGAGCGAAGGACTGCCGAACATTCCGTGCCCGGGTCGAGCGTGCATCGGCCACAGTGCCCACGCGCACCGATCCCGGGACAGTCTTGAAAGGAGCCCGCTGTGGCAAACTTCTCGTCCGCTTCCATCTCAGGGTCCATCAACTGGCGCGCCACAGAGGGTCTCCGCGCAACCGATGAAACCACCCAACGCTCTACGCGTCTCAACGCCGATTCCGCAACCGAAGCACCCGGCAGAGCCGCCGACTCGGTCGAACTCTCCGACCGTGCCCGACTCCTCGCCGCGCTCCGACCGGCCGACTCCGCACCCGAGTCCGATCAAACCGTCCGGCCCGATCTTGTTGAGCGCATCCGCGCTGAGATCGCCGCGGGCACCTACGCATCGCCCACCAAAGACGCGATCGCCGCCGACCGCTTGGCCAAAGCGCTCAACCTCGGGCTGAACCGTCAGGTCTAAGTCTCAGCGCGACACCTTCGCTCCGGCTCGGCTTCCCGTCGCAGCCAGAATCCGTCCTTCCACCTCTAAGAACACTCGAGGCACAGGCCTCGGCACTGAGCGCAAGCCCGGGGGCAATCGTCCACGGGCTTTGCCTTTGACCGCAGCTCAAATCGTCGATCAAACCCACAAACCCGCAGATCGGCGAAACGGCACCAGAGCAGCAGCCACAGCTAGTCGATCTATGCGGGAGTGGAAACCGCAGCCATCAGCCGAAAATGCGGATCGGTAAATCCGCCCGTTGAATCCACTGGCCGTCGGCTTCGAACTCCTTCATAGGTGTTTCGCACCTACCGGCGTGTGCCGGCGACGCAAGACAAACAGGAGTCCTGATCATGAAGACGACCGTTCTGGCCGGTAGTGCTATCGCTCTGTCCCTCCTCGGCTCAGCCGCACTCGCCGCGGCGTGCCCCAATTCTGACGCCAAGCGAGATTCCAAGACCGCACATTCCAACGCGGCCCAAGTGGTTCTCGCCGCCCACGTCACCGAAACCGCCACCACCACCATGCCCGACAAGAACATCGTTCAGACCGCGATGGGCAACGAGAACTTCTCCACCCTCGTCACCGCCATCAAGGCCGCCAACCTCGCCGACGCCCTCTCGGGCAACGGCCCCTTCACGGTCTTTGCCCCAACCAACGCCGCCTTCGCCAAGGTCGATAAGGCCGCCCTCGCCGCACTGCTCAAAGACCCAGAAGCGCTCGCCTCAGTGCTCAAGTACCACGTCGTCTCGGGCAAGGTGCTCGCCGCCGACGTCACCAAACTCAGCGGTGCAGTCACGCTCGAGGGCCAGCGGATCGACATCGATACCTCCTCGGGCGTCAAGGTTGACAACGCCAAGGTCACCAGCACCGACATCGTCTGCTCCAACGGCGTCATCCACGTCATCGATACCGTGCTGATGCCCTCCACCAAGAACCTCGTAGAGACCGCCGTCGCGGCGGGCTCTTTCAAGACCCTCGCCAAGGCGCTCGACGCCGCCGGCCTCACAAGCACCCTCGAAGGCGACGGACCCTTCACCGTCTTCGCCCCTACCGACGAGGCCTTCGCCAAACTGCCCAAGGACACCCTCGCCAACCTGCTCAAGCCCGAGAATCGTGAACAACTCAAGGGCATCCTGCTCTACCACGTTGTCCCCGGTCGCATCTACTCAGACGCCGCAGTCAAGGCCGGTTCTGCCAAGACCATCCAGGGCGCGTCGCTCGCCATCGCCGTGAAGAGCGGCAAGGCCATGGTCAACAACGCCGGTCTGGTTAAGACCGACATCGACGCTTCCAATGGTGTCATCCACGTGATCGACACCGTGGTGATGCCCCCGGCCAAGTGATCGGTTGGGCACCGCCCTGTCATCGATCAACCCGCGCTCGCCAACCACGGCAGCGCGATCAACGAACTTGTGTTCGTGTGCGACAACCGCCGGGCCACGACGCCCGGCGGTTGTCATTTTCACCCAGCTTCCTCAACCCCGCCTCCCAAACCAAGCCCCGCAAAGCGCTCCCGCACCCTCTATCCCAATCATTTTCCAAACCTTCTCCCATTTCATGCCCACGCGATGCACCTCAGACGTTAGAATGTCCTGACCAAAGCACCCCGCCCTCACCCGACACGCACTCGGCAACTCGCTAACAAGCCAACTTCCGGCCATCATCTCTGGCCGCGTACAAAGCCAAGCAAGCACCAAGCGGCGGATCAACGGCAGCCCAGCACCGCAGCATGCCCAGCCGCGACCGCAGCAATGGGTGCCCAGGCAGTTAGGACAGTGGGCGAGGGGGGTAGGGGGGAAGGGGGTTGAAGAGGTAGGGGCCTAAGGGGCACAGCAGTTTCGGAATGGACGACTACGAAGAACGCCAACATCCCCGCACGCTCGCCACGCCCAACTCGGAACACGCATCCGATCCTCAATCTGGGCTTCCATCAGGGCCATCGCGCGTAGCGGTCGAGTTCGCCGACACCACCGCGCAACTCTCGGTCCAATCGTTGAACTGGTTGCGGCATCACGCTGCGCTCGCCATGCAGCACGCCCGCCCACACTCGCCCCAGCCCAACGGCATCCAAAGCCACACCCCCGCCGCAAACATCACCGGCGAGGTTCGTGTCCGCATCATCAACGACGCCGAGATGTCCGCCGCGCACGCCCAATACTGCAACGACCCGACCACCACCGACGTGCTCACCTTCGACCTGCGCAGCTCCGCCGAGCGCAACCACCTTCCCAGCGTGCTCGACGCCGACGTGCTGGTCTGCCGAGACCAGGCCGCGCGGCAGGCCGAACTCCGCGGTCACAGCGTCGAACAAGAACTGCTGCTCTACGTTCTTCACGCCATGCTCCACTGCGTGGGCTACAACGACCACGCTGATTCCGACTTCGAGGCCATGCACCGCGAAGAAGACCGAGTGCTTCACGCCATCGGCGTGGGCCAGACTTTCGGAACCAACCTCAGCGCCGCCGCCAGTGCCAGCGATCCGTACGCGCCCAACACCCTCTCAGGTCTATCAGCCGGCACGCCCGCCACAAGGAACCAGACGTGCTGATCTGGGCCACCATCATCGTTGCCGTCGGGCTGCTCCACTCAGGCGCGCTCAGCGCCATCTATCTCTCCCTCACCGATCTGACCCGCAGCACGCTCGAAGAACTCGCCGAAGCCCCCGGCGTCTCCAACGCTCGCCGCAAGCGCATCGATCGAATCCTCGCCGACGTGAACGCGCACGCAAGTTCGGTTGCGCTCGTCCGCGTCGCGTGCAATCTCACCGTGGTCGTCGCCATGGTCTGGCTCTTTGCCTCTCTGGAATCCGGCGTCGGCAGCATGATGGTCCGCTCGGGCATGATGGGCCAGACCACCACCGATTCACCATCAACGCCAAGTGCCAAAACCCCGGGCAACCAACCGCCCACCCCCGAATCCGCCGCCGCTCAACCGCTCAGCAGCACGCCCGAAACCCCTTCTGCTACGCCCCTCATCATCCGGCCGCGACACGGCCTCTACGCCGCCGCGGTCGGCGCAGCCATCCTGTGGCTCGTCGGCGTCGTTCTGGCCCAGAGCCTCGCCAACCACGCCGCCGAACGCATCGTCCTGCGAAGTGCCCGGCTCATCCGTGCCATCCATCGCTCGCTCTCCTTGCTCGGCCCCCTCCAGCACGGCATCGACGCGCTCGCCCAGGCCGTCACCGGCGGAAAGATCCGCAACAAAGGTGAAGAACTCGAGGCCGAACTGCTCAGCGTCATCGACCAGGGCGAACGCGACGGACAGATCGACGAAGACCAGGCCGAGATGATCGAGGCCGTCGTGCAACTGCGAGAGACCACCGTCGGCCAGATCATGACCCCGCGCCGCGAGATCGAGGCGCTCGAACTCACCAACAACCTCGGCCAGATCACCGCCTTCGTCCGCAAGGCCCGCCACTCGCGCATCCCCGTCTTTCGCGCTGAGAGCGCCGCCGGCGCAGGCGGGCTTGACGACATCATCGGTTTCTTCTACGTCAAAGACCTTCTCAAATGGCTCGCGGGCGACGGCCTCGCCCACAACGGTGCCGCCCGTGCCTTCGATCCACGCGCCATCCTCAGGCCCGCTATGCACGTGCCCGAAACCAAGACCGTCCGTGATCTGGCACGCGAGTTCGTGCAGTGCAAAGTCCACATCGCCATCGTCACCGACGAGTATGGCGGCACCTCCGGCCTGGTCACGCTCGAAGACGTGATCGAAGAGGTCTTCGGCGAGATTCAAGACGAGTACGAAAAAGCCGAGGACGAACCCCCCAAGATCGACGTCGATCTCGAGTCCATGCTCGCCGATGCAGACGCCCGCGCCGACATGCACACCGTCAACCAAGCCCTCGAGCCACTCGGCATTCATCTGCCCGAAAACGACGACGAATACGACACGCTCGGCGGCCTGGTCACCACACACATGGGCCACATCCCCGAATTCAACGAGAGTTTCGACCTCGGCGACGCCGTGGTCACCGTGCTCGAAGCCACGCCCATGCGCGTCGTCCGCGTCCGCATCAGTCTCTCCCTCGCGCTCAAAGAGGCCCGCCGAGCCGCCAGCACCAAGGCCGACACTCCGCAGCCAGAAGCACCCGTGCCCGACCCCGGCCCCCCCGCCTGATCCCGCTCCTCATCCTTCCCCGG
>JBGSRG010000478.1:0-1784 GCA_041737685.1 Phycisphaerales bacterium
TGCTGACGAGCACGGGGCAGGGGCTGCGGGCGAGCATGAACGCGGCGGCGCCGCTGGTGCGACGGATGACGAGTGCATCGGCGGCGACAGGGGCTGCCGGATCGGCGAGCGAACCGGTTTCGAGTCTGATTACCTCGGGTCAGGGTCGAGTGGAACTGGTGGCGTCTCGCTTCGCGGCGGACTTGAACAAGCTGATGGCACCGAGGGGGGGGGAGGGCAGGACTGGTGCGGGCGCAGCAGGTGCGGTCGGAGTGGCGTCGGCGAGCGGCCCGGCGATTCCGGTTGAGGCCATCAGCCTGGACGCGACGCTTACGCTCGCGGATCTGGGTGTGAGGCCGATGCCGGAGTTGGACGCACAGATCAGAACGCTTTCGCTGCGGGCGTTGCTGCCCGAGCGAGGCGATTCGGGGCCGAAGAACCCGATCCCGGTGGTGGAGATTCGCGCGAGCATGGCGCACGAGGGCCAGCCCTTTACGTTAGAGGGCAAGCTTGATCTGTATGGGCTGTCGCGTGGCAATCTGCCGAGCGGGGCGTGGCCGGATTTGCTTCTGGGTGTTCGACCTGTGGGCACGATCACGCTGGCGGACCTGCCCGCGGCGTTGGTGACGGGCGTTGCGGGCTTGAATGGCGCTGCGGCGAAAGCGAGTGTTGCTGTGGGAGGCGAGGGAGCGGCGAACTCGGCTGAGGCTCAGGCCCCGCTTGATCTGGCGCGGCTGCTTGCGGATCTGATCGGCACGGGCGTGACGGCGACGGTGGCGTTCTCGTACAACGATGCGCAGCAGGCGGAGTTTGTGAAGGCGCAGATCGCGTCGCCCAACCAGTCGATCGCGGCTGAGACGTTTGTCCAAGTGCGGCGCGACCGCATCGTGGTACCGACACTGTCTGCCCAGTTGCGGGCCGACGCGGCGACGGTGAACGGGGTCCTGTCGCCGGATGGTTCTGGGCCGCGGATGACGGGACCGGCGGGCGCGAGATTCTCGATCTCTGCGCCGATCGAGGTTCCGCTGCTCCGTTCACGCGTTGAAGGGGGCCCGACGGAGCGGGTTTCGATCGACCTGGCGGGGCTCTCGGCGGTGAACGCCGAGTTGGTGGTCGATCCGGAGCCGGTGATTGGGAACATCGAGATTCCGGGAGGTGCGGGCGAGGCCGCGCAGCGGATTTCGATCCGGCTGGCACAGTCGCGCGGCACGCTGGCGTTGCCGGCGGGAGCGCTGGCAAAGGCTGCGAATGGTGCGAATTCGGGGGGGGGCGGGGCTGACAGGAGCGCGAAGCTGACCTTCAGTGCGCAAGCGCTCCGCGGTGAGGATGGTTCGGCGGTGGCGAACTTGAATGCGAAGGCGCAGTACGCGATGGACGGCGGTTCGACGGGCCTGTCGCTGGTGGTGGACGAGGTGGCGACGAACGCGATCGACGGGTTGCTGGCGCTTGACGGGCTGTTGGTGGCGATGGCGGGCGAGACGGCGAAGGTGACGCTGACGACCAATCTTGCGGGGCCGGCGGGAGTGGGGGCCGAGTTGAGCGGCGAGAGCCGCATCACGGCGTCGATCGATGCGCCGCGGATCAAGGGTGCGAACGTCACGCTGTCCAAGCGAGCGGATCGGTATGCGCTTGTGTCGCCAGCGACGGTGACGCTGACTCCGGACATTGGGTATCTGAACCGAGCGCTCGATAGGCGCCAGCAGGCTCGCGCCGCGGCGACGGCGTCGGGCGGGGTTTCGACCGGATCAGGACGGGGTTCGACGCCGGCGGCGCCGCGCAAGAAGAACAATCCGCTGGATCAGATC
>JBGSRG010000507.1:0-2046 GCA_041737685.1 Phycisphaerales bacterium
CGACCAGACCCAAAGCTAGGCCCAGAGTTCGACCGCCTCTTGCGCGGCTTTCTCACCTATGTCCGCGTCGAGTGCGGTCTGGCGGCCAACAGTGTCGCGGCGTATCAGCGCGACTGCGAAGATCTGCTCGTCGCCCTCTCCTCCGCAGGGCGCACAAGCATCGCCAGCGTCACCTCTCGCGACCTCTCCAACCATCTCGCCTCGTTGAAATCGGCCAAGGGCATGGCCGCGGCGTCGGTCGTCCGACACCTGGCCACTACCCGCGCGTTCTTCAAGTGGGCCTTGTCGACAGGCTTGCTCAGCGAAAATCCCACTGACCTGCTCGACCGACCCAAGCCCTGGAAGAAACTGCCCAGGGTCATCAGCCCGCGACAGATCAAGCAACTTCTCGCCGTGCCCGGCTCAGCCAGTGCGCACCCGACCGATCAAGCAGCCCCACACACAGCCGCCGCTCACCCAGCCTCAGCGACCAAAGCCGATCAACTGCGCGAAGCGCTCGCCCTGCGCGACCGCGCCTTGCTCGAACTGATGTACGCCTGCGGCACGCGAGCCTCAGAAGTCGCCGATTTGCGAGTCGAGGACGTTCACTTCGACCTCGGGATCGTCCGCATCACCGGCAAGGGCGACAAACAACGCCTGGTGCCCGTCGGAAAGCCCGCTCAGCAAGCCCTGCGGGCCTATTTACAGCACGCACGACCACTGCTGCTGCGCTCGCCCGCCCGCACAACTATCGCTCCTCAGCCCCCTGTCAGCGCTCGCTCTGCGAGCCGCGCAGCACGCGCCACCAACGCAAGCCCACGCGACGGATCCAGATTCCAGTCGCAAGGCCGGCTGCTCCTCTCGCGCACCGGCCGGCCCCTCGAGCGTGTCGCCATCTGGCAACTGGTGCGCAAACACGCCGCCGCCGCGGGGATGCAGGGCGTCCATCCGCACATGCTGCGGCACTCCTTCGCCACGCACCTGCTCTTTGGCGGCGCAAACCTCAAGGTCGTGCAGCAGTTGCTGGGCCACGCTGACCTCGCAACCACGCAGATTTACACACACGTTGACTCGCAGCGCCTGCGCGAAATCCACAAGCGGTATCACCCTCGCAAGTGATCTTGTTCGCTGGCAGCATCCGTCGACAACCAACCCCGGCACACAACCGACGCGCCCGACCCACCCCCGCAAACAACCTCGGCCTTGTCAGATCAATCGCCCCGGATGCCCGCCCGCACGCGGTGCCGCATATTCCTCTGTGGGCATTGCCGCGGTCCGTGTCTCGCGCACCAGCGAGGCCGCAACATTCGACGCCCGTTCTATCGACGCAGAGGCCGAATCGTCAATCTCGCCCATCGCCCGGTTCAACGCCGCCAGCGTGCGCGGGGTCGACGAGTTCACGCCGCGCTTCGAGATTTCCGCCACCTCGCGCTCCACCCGACGATCAAGATCACTCACATGGGTCACGATCACACCCCGCCGAACGCCCGAGCAGAACCACGTCGCCACCAGCGTTGCGCACAGCGCAGCCGCGATCGGCATCACCAGCCACTCGGCCATCATCGCCAGCCACCCCTGCCCGCCCTGCGAAACCGACTCGCTGGCGTGAACCAGCCCCTGATACCCAGAAAACACGCCCGGGATCGGCAACGACGGCATCACGTCCTTCCACGGCACGCACAACAAGCCCAGCACCATCGACCAGAACGTCGCCGTCACCGCCCGCTCAACTCCCGGCACCGAACCACCGCCCGCCACAACCGTCCCCATGAACACCATCATCGCCAGCGTCATCGCGGCGATCGAGCCCACCACCGTCGCGATGGTGCTGGCTCGCCGAAGATAACCGTCATACACGCTCATCACGCGATTCACGTCCACCGCCACCGCTGGCGCCTGTCCCACCGCCGGCCTGGGCACCGCCGTAGCAATCGTGTGCTGCGAATCGACCGGCATGCCCGGCCCACGAAGCGTGGCCGATCCACCCTCACTGCTCGCGTGCTCGGCCAATGTGCCGGCAGCGGAAACTCCCACTCCTGCACCCCTGTCGGCACCCGCCAAGCCCGC
>JBGSRG010000519.1:0-4837 GCA_041737685.1 Phycisphaerales bacterium
CCCCCCGCCAGTTCTGGGCGTAGTACGTCCGCTCGCCGAGCAAGCTTGGCTTGATCGCGGCCCCAGCGCTCCGATCTCGCGCAATCACGCTGTCAATGTAACACGAGCCGCCCGCCCCCGCCACCTTCCGCTCGCCTCACCCACCGCGCCAAACTCATCACCGGAAAGTAATGCCGGTACAGGTTGTACCGAAGATAAAACACCTTCGCAAAGCCCGTCCCCGTAAACATGTGCTCGTGCCACCCGCCCGCCACATCCGCCTGAAAGTCCGTCCCGCTCAACTCGTCGCTCCCGCTCACCTCCGCCTCCGAACCCGCACACATAGCACGCGCAAACGCCGGCTTGTCCGCGGCGAGTTGATGCTCGCACAACCACTCCACGGCCCGCAGCACCGCCGCGTCATCGTGCGAGCACGTATACAACAGGCACGCCAATCCCCACGCCGTTTGGCTCGCCGTGCTGGGGCCTTTGCCCATCAGCGATCGATCAACGTACGAGTTGGCCGACTCGCCAAACCCACCGTCCTCGTTCTGCACACGCTTGATCCACGCCGTGGCCCGCCGCAGCGCAGCGTGCTCTGGGCCAAAGCCCGCGTACACCAGCCCGCCCATCGCCTGCCAAGTGCCATAGACATAGTTCACGCCCCACCTGCCCCACCAACATCCCTCCGCCTCTTGCTTGTCCAACAGATACTCCACCGCCAATCGAATCCGTGGATGATCCGCCGCCACACCGCACGTCACCAGCGATTCGATCGTCCGCCCCGTGATATCTGCGCAACTCGGATCCTGCATCGCGTTGTGATCCGCAAACGGCACCGCCTCCATCCACTCGCGATGCCTAGTGCGATCAAACGCCGCCCACCCACCATCATCGTTCTGCATCGCAAACACCCAGCGAGCGGCCCCCGCCGCGGTCTGCCGATACCGCTTCAACCGCTCCGGCTCAACCCCCCCAAACGCCCTTTGCTCACCCTCCCTCAAGTCTCCATCTGCTGATGCTTCGCGGCTTTCTTTGTTTGCTGCTTTACTGCTCTGCTGCTTTGCAGCTGTTTCACTGTGCTGCCTTGCCTCTCCGCCGCCCTCCCCCGCCCGCCACATCGCCTTGGCGATCATCGCCGTGTCATCAACGTCCGGGTACCACTCGTTGAGATACTCAAACGCCCACGCCGAAGCGCCCTCCTTTCCGCTCTGTCCAAGTTCAATGCCCCGGTCCTCATCGCGCAGGTTCCGCTCCCAATCTCCCCTCTGCCGAACCTGCCGACGCACCAGCCAATCGCACACCCGCGCGATCCGCTCATCGTTCTCTGCGGTATACCCCGCCTCCGTCAGCGCATAGAGCGCAATCCCCGTGTCCCAAACCGGGCTGAAGCACGGCTGCAACCGAACATGATCCAGTTTCGGGTCGTCGTGATCGTGAACCACGATAAAGTCGTTCAGGTCCTTCTCGGCCCGCTGCATCAGTGGGTGCGAACGCGGATAGCCCATCGCGTGAAATGCCACCTGCAAGTACACCATCGGCGGGAAAATGGCCCCAAGCCCCTCCGTCGTCGCCGGGTTCACACGCTCCACGATCCACCTCTCCGCCTCGCGGATCGATCGCTCCCGCAACGGGCTCAGCCCGCGCCGCCGCACCACCTTCAACGCTCGGTCGCACAGCAGAAAGAAGTTCTTCCACGTCGCCGGCTCGTCCCGATCCAGTTCCTTGCTCAGCCGATGCTTGTACCGCAGGTCCACGAACAACTCGTCGATGTTCACCTCAGCGCCCTGCGCATCTCGCACGGCCCGCACAGGCCGCAGAGCGCAGCACAGCGCCAGCGGCAGAATCATCGTCCGAGTCCACGCCGCGACCTTGTCCATGTGAAACGGAAACCAGCGAGGCAGCAGCACAATCTCCGTCGGGATCGACGGGCACGCGTCCCAGCTCACGCACCCCAGACACGCCAGATAAAACGTGCTGAACGTGTTGCAACGCTCCGCCCCACCAAGCTTCAGAATCGCAGACCTCGCCCGCACCATGTGCGCCGAGTTCACGTCCTCACCAAACGCCTTCAGCGCCAGATATGACTTCACACACGCGCTGATATCCGCAGCAGAGCCGGGATACTGCCCCCACGTTCCGTCCCCGCGCTGAACCAGCCGAAGATGATTCACGATGCGCTGCAGATACTTCGCGCCCCCCCGCTCCGCCGGCTGCCCATCGCCCTCCTGCCCCAGAATCAACTTCATCAGCAGGTACTCGCTCGAGAGAATCGAGTCTCCTTCGAGTTCAGCGCACCAGTGCAGCAGTTGCCCCTCGCCCCGCGCTTCGGCTGCGCCCGCCGAATCGTGAAACCGCTCCACACGCAACTTGCCAAACAGCGCCTCAACACCGTGATCCAACGCCCGCGCAGCGCGGTGCAGCAGATCCGCGCTGCCCGCACTCACGGCCCTCCCCGCGACGCTCGCCCGCGCCTCCTTCTCATCTCGCGCGTCACGAGCATTTCTCGAATCGCGCTGCGCCGCCACCACCGACGCGCCAGCGCCAGATAATCGGCCAGCGCTGGGCGATTCCAAGTCCAGTACATCAGGCTGAGGCAGAGTCATGGGCCAGCATCATATTGCTCAAGCTCCGCCGGCCCGACCGCCTCCCCAAGTTCTTGCACCACCCGCGCGGTCCACGCCCCAATCCCCACCCGCGCTCGCACACTTGCCACCAACTCCGCCGACAGCCCCAGTCCACTCTTCCCCGCCGCTACTTCCGCCGCATCACGCCGCAACGCCCGCTCCAGCAACCCGCTCCAACCCGCCAACTCCTCCCCCGATCCGCCCACCAGTTCCGAATCTTCCGACAGCAAACACTCCCGCTCAATCTCCTTCCTCAGCGGCCACAGCGCCGCGTTCCGCGTCCGACTCGCCGCCCCAACCAAAGCCTTGCCCGCCGCCAGAGCATCGCACGCCAACCTGCCGTGGACACCTCTTTGCCGTTCGGCGGATTCTGAGTTCGACGGGGCATTGACCAGCCCCGGCAGCATGACCACCGCATCTGCTGCGGCCAGCGCCACTTCCATTCGGTGTGTTACGCCGAGCAATCTCGCTGCGTCGCCGCCCGCGCCCCACAACGAGCCGAGCATTCTTGACTCCACCACTGCCTGATGAACCAGAAATGGCTGGGACGTAAGGACTAAGAGCACCGGCGTGCGGATCCCGCGCCCCAACTCGCCCGCTCGAACCCGATCGACCACGCGGGCACAACCGCGCAAAAGGCCTATAAAACCCGGGCCAACGCCCATCGGCGGCGAAGCCGGACACGAAACCAGCAGCAAAAGCTTGCCATCGCCGATGGACATCGCTCGGCGGGCCTGGATTCGGTCAGATTTGTGGGTGGTGTGGCGGGCGGTGGGGGCGTAGCCGCCTGGTTGTAAGGCTTTGACAGATCGTGAGTTAAGTAATTTTTTTGAGGTCGTGGAATGGCGCGAACTTTGCAGAAACATGCGAAGTATGCCACGATGTCTCGCCAATGCTGCCGCGATGCTCAATGCCGACCGCCACGAACGTAAGTCCCAGCCATTCCAACGGGTTCTGAGCATCGAGGCGAGCCAGGAGCGTGCGTCGGGCTCGACCGGGAGCCAGCCCGATTTGAGGGGTTTTTTGGCCCAAGAATCGTGCCAGAGCGGGCCGACGAGATGTGTTGTGGTGATTACTGCGTCGGTTGTGGTCGGCTGATTCAGTTCTTGCAGAATCATCCGAGTCATGCCGCCGCGGATGGAGCGACGGGTAGGCCAGTGGGTGTGGTGCTCAACATACGGTTCTAACGCTCTGGCACAGAACGCGTTTGTGTGCGCGCTCTGCGCTCCACCGCGAACCCCGTTGCGTGCCACGCCGTTTGGCACACAACGGGCTTGCAATTCGTCCATATCGTCCACGCTGTGCGCCACCAGAACCACATTGTGGCCGGCCTCGACCAGTCCTGCGCACAGATCGCGCACGATGCCGCCGGGCGACCAGGGCCAGCGCGCCACTCGCCCGGCGACCACGACAAACTTCATGAGATTGGCCTCGGGATTGGCGTCGGGACAGGTCCCGAAACTGGCTCGAAGGCCGGCTTTGAAGCACGTTCTGTCTGCGGGCCAACGCAGCTGGGTCGCAGTTGGCCGCACAACGCCACGAGGATCATGGCCAAGTACCAGGGTTGCTGGTTGACGCTGATCGAATCGAACAAGCCCGCGGCGACAAGCCCGATCAGGCCCATCATGGGTCCGAGTTCGGCGTAACTGCCGGTGTTGTGACGGATTGCACCGCGCCAGCCTTCGAGCAGTGTGCGGCCAACCAAGGCGAGCATGATCGCAAGCCCGACGAGTCCTGTTGTGGCCAGCACTTGGGGGAACCAGCTGTGTGCGTGGGCGTGAACACCCTCGCCGCTGTTGCCGATCGGGCCGTGTGCAGAGCAGGGTTCGGCCTGCGTTTGCGATTCTTCGGCCGCGCGTACTCGTGCTGCTTGTTGGTTGACCCACGCCTGATATCCGCCAGCGCCTACGCCGAAGAGCGGGTTGCACTTCGCCGCGGCGAAGGCCCACTGCGCCATGGCGATTCGGCGGCCGGTGTCGGAGGAATAGTCGTGCTCTTGCAAGGCTTTGCGGACCTCTTGCACGCCTTGATCCCATCGGCGCTGTAGGCCGGCGGGTCGGGCGGCGATGTTTGCGGCGAGCGTGACCGCGCCGATGAGGGCGAGGGCGGCGAGTCGGCGAAGTGCTTTGCGGTCGCGTTGATGGAAGTTCCACGCCGCGGCGATGGTGCCGCAAGCGGCGATCGTGAACACCCCGCCGATCCATGCGCCGCGGGCGCCGGTGGCAGCGATG
>JBGSRG010000355.1:0-2114 GCA_041737685.1 Phycisphaerales bacterium
GCCATTCGCACGCTGCGCGAGCAGGGCATTACGCCGGTGCGGATCGCGGAGTTGGACGAGCGGCGGAGCGGAGCGAGAGATGGTGCGCAGGGAAGATTCGGCGGCGGGGCGGGTGCTCGCGCGGGTGGCCAAGATTGGCCGAACAGTGCCAGCCAGAGCGCGTCTGCACGCAAGCCTGCTCGACCGCGAGTCACAAAGGTTGAACTGGCGTCGTTGCTGGCCGACCTGACCACAGCGCTTGGGGCGGGTCTGACGCTGGTTCAGGCGCTTCGCACGGTTCAGCGGCAGACCAGGCGTGAGCCGATGCGGGCGATGCTGGGGCACCTGATCCATGAGGTTGAGAATGGTCACACCTTCGCCGATGCAGCGGAGGCGTGGGGGTCGCCCTTTGGCGAGTTGATGGTGGGGCTGGTGCGTGCGGGCGAGCAGAGCGGTCGGCTGAATCAGGTGCTGGCGCAGGGCGCGACGCTGCTGGATCGCGACATGAAACTGCGGCGCAGTCTGGCGATGGGGATGTTGTATCCGGCGATTCTGGCGGTGCTGATCACGGCGGCGGTGGGGGTGATCGTGACGGTGGTTGTGCCGAAGCTGCTTGCGCCGCTGGCGGGGCGTGTAGGCTTTGACCAGTTGCCGTGGCCGACGCGGGTGGTGATTGGGGTGACGGACTTTGTGGGCGGCAACTGGCTGATTCTTTTGATCGCGATCGTGGGGCTGGTGGTGCTGGCTCGGCAGTTGTACGCGCAGCCGCAGACCAGGCTCTCGATCGATCGGACGATCCTGAAACTGCCGGCGATTGGTCGGCTGGCGAACGACATTGCGGTGGCGCGGTTCTCGCGCACGATGGGGACGCTGGTTGGCTCGGGCCTGCCGGTGCTGGCGGCGCTGCGCGGGGCGATGAACACGCTGGGCAATCGCGCGATGCGCAACGCCGTGGCGGACGTGGCCGAGCAGGTTCAGGCTGGAAAGACGATCGCTGAGCCGCTGGAGCAGACCGGCCTGTTCCCGCCCATGCTGACGCAGATCGTGGGCATCGGCGAGCGCAGCGGCAAACTGGGCGAGATGATGGAGCGGGCGGCGAACGTGTTTGAGGAGCGCAGCGAGAACAGTCTGAAGGTGGTCACTACGCTGGTGCCGCCGGTGCTGGTGGTGATCGCCGCGGGCGTGGTGGGGTTTGTGGTGCTGGCGGTGTTTATGGCATTGCTCGAGATTCAGGATCAGATCGGGTGAGTTGAGGGGTGGAAGCACGCACTTTCGCGGGCGTGTTTGCGGGCACAAAGGCGGGGCGAATCATGTCCCAAGGACGGAGAATGGCTTTGACCAGTTCATTGAACAAGATGCGGGTCGAGATCAGGGAAGATGCGATCGCGGGCAGGGGGGCGTGCCTGTTGGATTCAACTCCGCGGTCAACTCTGCGGTCGTCGCCGCGGATTGCTGGCCATGCTCGTCACGGTGTTGATCGACGCGGGGTGCGGGCCTTTACGCTTGTCGAACTCATTGTGGTGATTGTGATTCTTGCGGTGGTTGCGACGATCGTGGCTCCGCGGCTGATCGGGCGTGTGGGTCAGAGCAAGCAGGCGGTGGCATCGTCGAACGCCGCGAGCCTGGCGACGGCGTTTCGCGGCATGATGGCCGACGTGGGCTGGAGCCGAGTGCCGGACGGCGTGACGATCGAGTCGTTGTGGGAATCGCCCGGCGAGACGACGGGCTGGAAAGGCCCTTACATCGAGAACGCTGAGGCGATGGTTGATCCGTGGGGGCGGAAGTTTGTGCTGCTGGTGCCGGGCGAAAAGAACGTTGACTTCGACATCGTGTCGTATGGCGCTGATGGTCAGGCGGGCGGAGCCGACGAGGACGCGGATGTTCGCAAGCCGTGAGCGAGGGCTCGCTTGAGCACGATCGCGCGAAGGGGATTGAAGGCCATGCGTTGTGAACTGATGCCAAGCGCGCGGGGCGGCGGGTTCGGACGCAAACTGCCCGCCGCGGGTTGGTTCGGGCGCGGCTTTACGATTCTGGAGATTCTGGCGGTTCTGATTGTTCTTGCGATCGCCGCGGGGCTTGTGCTGCCGCGATTAGCGGGGAACGCCGAGCGAGAAGCGGCTGCGGAGGCGGGGCAG
>JBGSRG010000047.1:0-4035 GCA_041737685.1 Phycisphaerales bacterium
ACCGCACGGCTTACCAGTTGACCAACCCTTCGGGCGCGGTCAACACCTCCAACGCGCTGTGGGACCCCAAGTTCTGGGGCGCTCCCGGACAGCAAACCACTGCCCACGCCACGCGTGGTGGCACGGATAACGCTGCTGGCAACAACTCCTACGCCAACGTGCCGCCGATCGGCCGTCGCAAGCAGTACTGGAGCGACACCTTCAGCTCAACCGAGGCCGTCTTCGGCAACCGCGGCGCTCGCTTCTCGGGCACCACTGCCCCCACCAGCGGTCGTTGGACGCTGACCAGCGATAGCTTCGGCTCGGGCTCGAACACCCTCGCCATCCACGGCGGCCGCTCCACTTGGGAGGGCAACATTGGCTACAACGACGGCCACGTCTCGTTTGAGACCAAGCCGAACCCGGACACCGTCACCTACAGCCGGGGCACTGGCACCGCCGCCACCGCCACGCCCGACAACTTGTTCGTCGATGAGACGGACGAGACCGGCCGTGACACGTCTTCGCCGACCGCGCAGCAGGGCACCAACATGCTGCTCCGCGTCGTCAAGAGCTACTCAGGCAACTCGTCCTCGACGATCAACCTGACCAACGTCAACACGCCGGACGGCGGCTCGTCGGGCACGGGCACCGGCAACTGCTGGGGCGACTGATTCGGGTGCGGAGAGTCTCCACACCACAATGGCATGACGACACGAGGCCCGGGCAGTTGCCCGGGCCTTTTCCATTCGATAATTTTCGTTCGAAAGGTTGCCCGTGCCATCGAAGTCCGAGACCGGACGTGCCGCCAAGTTCTCGAAGAGAAACGGCGGATCGGTCCACAAAGAACACAAGGGCGGAATGAGGGCACGGAGGGGGAAGGAAGGGCGAGAAGCCGTGCGGCGGTGCGCGGTGCAGTTCGACGGCGAAGCCGTCGGGGTGCATCGCCATGGGTCGCGGCGTAGCCGCACCCACGGAAAATTGATCGCGTGCGACACCGGGCCTGAACTGCGCTGCGGCGGTGCGGGAGGCGAAAGGTAGCGTGTCTTCTGCGGTTGCAGCGCTGCGGTAACCCACGGCCACTCACTTCCGCCGCTGCGCGGCGAAGAGGTGTTGCCGACTCAAGCCTGCTTGCCTCCTCACCCGCTGTGACCCGAGTCTGCCCATCGTGCTCTCTGCGGACGGCATCGAGACTTCGATGGCAGGAATTCTCGAACCGTGGCTCCCGGTGCGACGCACTCTTTCCTTCGCAGCAGCGCCGGGGAACTGGACCACACCGCTGCCGCCGGTTATCATCGCGTTCGGTCGATTCGGTTGCGACAAAGAGCCGCGTCGAACCGCGTCACGCCTCCCTAGCTCAGTTGGTAGAGCAGCTGACTCTTAATCAGCGGGTCGAAGGTTCGAGTCCTTCGGGGGGCATTGATTCAGATTCCACAGAATCACACTCGGCACCAACCCCCACTAACTCCCGTGAGTTTTGGGGGTTTTGTGTTTCGGGCTTTGACGCCGTGGGCGCGCTTTGGCGCGTGTGTGTTGCCGGATTTGCTGCCGCCTCCCCGACACCCGCCGCAAGGTCGAAGTGAGCATCGCGGGTTTGCAGGTAGTGTTGGGCCGCGATCATCGGGCTATGCCCCAACCAGCCCGCAACAACGTGGGCGGGGAACCGCTCCACCCAATCCGTCGCGCACGATGCCCGCATGTTGTGGAACAGACGGGGCCAGGCCTTCACGCTCGCCTTGGCCATGATGCGCTCAAACTGGGTCCGCAGGTTCATCGCCGGATCGCGCAGCCGGGGTACAACCGCTTCCACCCCAACTTCGGCGCGGTCGAACAGGTCTTGCAGTATCGGGCGCAACTCGGGGGCGATCGGGACCACCCGAACCGCGTGGCCTTCGTGCCCTTCGGTCTTGACGGATCGCACCATCAGCCGCCCGCGTTCCCAGTTCACGTCACCCCACCGCAGGGCCACGATTTCGGAAGGGCATCGCAACCCGGCGAACCGCGACAGGGCCACGATCGCCCGCCATTGGTCATCGGGGCAGACCGCCAGAATCGCGCGGATGGTTTCGACGGTGACGTAGAAGGCGCGATCGGGGTTCGATTGTGAACCGGCCCGCAGGTCGGCGAACGGATTGGACGCGATCAACCCCCACCGCACCGCCTTCCGAAACACGCCCTTTGCGATCACGACCCGCTTGGCGACCGTGGCGCGGGCCAGAGTCTTGGCCGACTCCGTCTTGTCGTCGGGCTTCGCCTTCGCTTCGGCGATCGACTTTCGCCAGTTGTCGGCGTGGGCCGGTGTGATGGACGCCAGCGGGGAATCCCCGCCCAGAAACGCCCGCAGACTGTCCGCGACTTGCCGGTACTTGTATTGCGTCGTCGGCTTCACCGCTCCCGCCGCGTCGAATCGGTCCAGCAGGTTCGCCAGCGTCACCAGCGATGCGCCTTCCCGTGGTTGGCACAACCCATGCGCGACCACGCGGGCGTATAGCACTTCGTCAATGCCGCCCAGCCAACGCACTGCGTCAGGGTGGGGTACGCCGTTGTGGCGCTTGGCGATCACAAGGTGCCCGATCGCCATTTTCGCGCTTCTCGCGTAGTCCTTCGGACACTCGCCCAGCCGGATGGTTTGCTGCTTCCCTTCCTCATCGCGGAACAGGATGCGCGCCCGCTTTCCTTCCCATCCAATGCTCGCCATACGTCACCGTCCCTTCCGGCGAGCCTTGCTCGCCTTGGGCCGAAGTTCCAGCCCCAAGTAGTCCGCCAACTTGTCCAAGTTCGCCCCGCGCAACGGTTGGCCGTGGACGAATCGCGATAGCACGGCTTCCGATATGCCCGTGGCCTTCGCCACCGCGTACCGCGTCTGCCCGCACCCTTCCAACGCCCGCCGAAGTGTCTCGCTCACCGTCGCCATTGGCATAGTGTACCCCAACACTTACGATTGTGCAAGCCCTTCCCGCTCCACCTTCGCCCGCCAGGCCAGTTTCGCCGGAGCGACTGTCCGCGCGTCGCGGTACACGGACCTACTCGACCGCAGCGGCCACGAACGCCCACAACACCATCCCACCCAGTCCGGCGAGCAACGCCCGCGTTCCGCTCGGGTCTCGCTTGGCAAGTCGAATCGCACCGGCCACCAATCCGATCGGGGGGATCAGCACCGCGAACACGATCAGCGCCGAGTCAGCGAGGGCTTCGGGAGTGGCTGGGGCCGACTCATCATCCCGCCGGAATCTCCCGCCATCGGTGGGCGTGTAGACGTGCCCGCTCTCCGCGTGGATCGCCGTGACTTTGACACCCCGCGCTGACGCGAAGTCCGCAGCCTCGCCCACGCTGCCGATTCGCACCGGCATTTCGACGGGTGCCCCCGAGTCCGCGTCCTGTCCGTGAACGACAAATGCTCGCATAGGTCACAGTTCCTGTTTCCAAATCGTGCGAATGATCGCGACAGTTGCGACGGGAATGGCTCCGAAGATCATCAGAATCCCACCAACACAGACCAATACCAATCGTTCATTCAAAAGTCCGATGTTGTGGGATCGATCAACCAGCCCCGAACCGACCGTAGTGTCCATCGCAAGTCCGAACACCGAGAACAAAAGACCAAGCACGATGAGTAGCCATCCAGCAATCGACGCGATCGATGTAGTGAACGAATCCCACTTGGTTTTCTTCTGCGCCCTGTTCCGAACACTTGTCGCATTCGGGCGAGTGAAAGCCGACTTCGTGTTGAGTTCTTCAACCGCCAGCACTCCGCCAACGACTTTGCCGCGATCAGCAACGATCCCGTAAGCGGAACGCTCATCGGTAGCGACAACTCGCTCATCAGTCTCAGTCCCCGTCTCACGATCAACGACTCGCAGGTGCCACATTTTCACGCCGAATCCTCCTCGGTTGTCTACGGTAGCCGCAAGGGGAAGTGTTTCAGATTGACCGTGTATCCGCAAGGGCTACCCCGACCGCCACCAACCACGCCGCCGATCCCGCATGGGTTGGCATCCCCAACTCATCGCCGACGCCCAGCCTCTCGGCCAGCAGGTCCGCCGCGTCACCGTTGCC
>JBGSRG010000053.1:0-1882 GCA_041737685.1 Phycisphaerales bacterium
CCGCATCGGCTTCCGCCGCGATCAACGCGTTATAGTAGTCGAACACATGCGCGGGATCGCCCACTTCGCGAACGACACCGCGATCAAGTAGCAGTGCGCGGTCGCAAAGCGATTTCACCGCGCTCGGATCGTGCGACACAAAGAGCAGCGTGACACCCGAATCGAGCAGCTGCCGCAACCGCCCCACGCAGCGCTTCTGAAAGCCCGCGTCGCCCACCGACAGAATCTCGTCGAGGATCAGAATGTCCGGTTCGAGGCTGATCGACACGCTGAACGCCAGCCGAGCGTGCATGCCCGAGGAATAGACGCTGATCGGCTGGTCCAGAAACTCGCCGATGTCGGCGAAGGCCGCGATGTCGTCGAAGCGCTCTTCCATCCGCGTTCGAGAGATGCCCAGAATGGCCCCCGCGAGATAAACGTTCTCACGCCCGGTAAAGTGCGGGTTGAAGCCCGAGCCGAGTTCGAGCAGCGCCGCCACACGCCCGCGGATGTGAACCTCGCCCGAAGTTGGCGCCAGCGTGCCCGAGATGATCTGCAGCAGCGTGCTCTTGCCGCTGCCGTTGCGGCCCACGATGCCGATCGCCTCGCCGGGCATCACGTCGAAACTCACGCCCCGCAAGGCCCAGAACTCTCGCGCCACGGTGCGGGTCTTGCCCAGCACGGCGCGTTTGAGCCGATCCAGCGGCTTGGCATAGATGTCGTAGCGCTTGGAAACATCGCGCACCGAGATGGCGGGCAAACCAGCGGCACGTTCGACAGCCCGCTCGGCTGCGCCAGCCCCGGCCTCGCCGGCTTCGGCTGCGCCGGCCTCAAACCGGCCGGGCTGCGATTGGCCGGGCTCAGATGACATCGGCCATCCCCCTCTTGCTCTTGGCAAACAGCGCATAGCCCAGCTGTGCAAACACCAGCGCGAGCGCTGTGACAATCAGCAGCGCGGGCCAGTCGGGCTGTCGCGACCAGAGCAGCGTGCATCGGGCCGAGTCGATGATGATGAACAGCGGGTTGTTCTCGATCAGCGGGCGATACAGCGCGGGCACGCGATCAACCGGATAAAACACGCCCGAGCAGAACATCAGCAGTGTCACCGCCACGCCCGTCATCTGCCGAATGTCCTGCAAGAACACGCCCAGCGCGCTCAGCACCCAACTCATGCCCAGGCACAGCGCATACAGCGGCACCATCGTCAGCGGAAAGAGCCAGATCGTGGAAGAGACCGTGCCCGTGAGCACCAGCCCCGCGATGACGATGAGCACCACACTCACCGCAAGATGGAAGAGCGTCGAAGCAACCTGCGCCACGCTCAGAATCTCCAAGGGAAAGACCACCTTTCGCACCAGGTTGCGCCGAGAAGAGACCAGCATCGGCGCCCGATTGGTACACTCGGCGAAGGTGTGAAAGACCGTCTGGCCCGTGAACAAAATCAGCGCAAACGGCATGGCCGTGGCGTTCACCTCCGCCGGCCAATCGACCCCAAGCACCGCGCTGAAGACGAACGTGAACACCGCCAGCGAGAGCAGCGGGTTGATGATGTTCCACGCCACGCCCAACGCTGCGCCGTGGTGACGCTCAAGCACCTCGCGCCGAGCAAACTGCTCGATCAGATCGGCGTGAGCGCGCAGAGTCTTCCACAGCCGCACCGGGCTGAGGTGCGTCGCCAAGCGCGAACCCACAGCGGAATGAACCGTCAGCGTCTGATCCATCGACCGGATCATGGTATGGACTGTCTCAAGCGCACAGATACCGGGCCGGTAAACCCTGCATTCCTACAACCCGGCTTCGGCCAGTCGCCGCCGTGCCGCTGGCGGCAAGATTCAGGCCGCGCCTCAGGCCGTTCCTCAGGCCGCGCCCGTAGCCACCACCTGCGCCTGGTGTCGCACGCAGA
>JBGSRG010000059.1:0-1692 GCA_041737685.1 Phycisphaerales bacterium
AGTTTGTTGGTGTGCAGATCAGACCAGTGCACGGTGATGGTGCGGTGGTCGATGGCTTTGGCTCGCTCGCGGGCGTCTGCGACGCCGGGCAGGTGGATGCTGACGAGTTGGCGTGTGACCGCGCGCTTGTCCTTGAGGCCGGCGACTCCGACGTCGTTTCGGCGGACGCCGAAGTGATCGGCGAGCAGACGGATCATGTGGCCGGTGGAGAGGTCGCGCTTTTCGATGAAGAGGTAGAGGTGTTCGCCCTCCCCGCAGGGTTCGTAAGCGGGTATTTCTTCGACAAGGAAGTCCTCTGGACGCTCGCGCAGCGTGCCGCCGATGCCGGGGACGGTGTCGGTGAGGTAGCGGTCGGGGAAGATGGCGCTGAGCAGCGGGTCGGCGTGCTCGGTCACTCGGGTTCCTCGCGCTGCGCAGCGTCGAGGACGTGCTCTTCAACGTAGATCGGTACGTTGCTGGCGATGCCGAGCGCGATGGCGTCGGATGGGCGCGAGTCGATCTTGATCAGGTCGCCGGCAATGTTGCGGACGCGGAGTTCGGCGAAGAACGTGTGCTCGGCGAGGTCGTGGATGCAGATGGATTCGAGTTTGCCGCCCAGAGAGTCGAGAATGTTGACCAAAAGATCGTGGGTCTGCGGGCGTTTGACACCGATGCCTTTGAGGCGGCGCTCGATGGCTTGGGCTTCGGGCAGGCCGATGACGATGGGGAAACTGCGGCCGTTCTCGACCTGTGAATAGGTGATCGGCTCTGTGATGGGCGAAGGCGTGGAGGAGCTCGCAACGGCGGCGCCGTTGCTTGGCTCGTCGTCCTGCACCGGCGCAACCTCTCGCAGTTCGATGACCTGGTAGTCATTGAGTTCGCGGATGAGGATTCTGGCGAGTTCCATCCGCACCACCATGGGCGGGTCCTCCGGGATCAGTGAGCGGGGCAAGGCGTGGGGTCGGACGGGGGGAAACATGCGGGTAGGCCCGGTCAGTGTTTCGACGGCGAAGAGACAAGTCAATCATCTCTTTCGGCTTGGGCGAGCCATCGGGTTCAGCGGCTAGGGGTCGCGATGAAGATGTTTCAGGGCTGGGCGGCGGCAAGTTGAGCCAGAAGTTCGATGGGAAGGCCGATTTCGGCGAGGGTCACGGATCCGGTGAAGGGTTGGGCGTGGGGTTTGGTCAGGCCCGCTTTCATGGCGGCGAGGGTAACGGTGAGGTCGGCCCGGATGGTGGAATCTGGCGTTGAGAGGGGGTGCCCGGTGTCGGCGTTGAGGCCCGAGGGCACATCGATGGCGATGATGCGGCTGCCGCGTGCGCGGGCGGCGTTCATGGCATGGATGAGGGTGAGGGCCGCGGCTTCGGGCGGTCGAGAGAGGCCGGTGCCGAAGAGGGCATCGACGATGAGGCGGGTTGAGCCGAGCGCGGTGAGGGACGTGGGAAGATCGCTGGCGGCGCAGAGAATGGGCAAGCCCATGCGCTGGGCGATGGTGGCGTTGGTGAGCGACTCATCGCGCAGGCGGGCGAGCGGCGAGAGCGAGACGAGAGTGACGGCGTGGCCAGCGTTGTGAAGGTGTCGGGCGAGCGCGAAGCCGTCGCCGCCGTTGTTGCCGGGACCGCAGGCGATGGCGACGGTTTGCGTGCTGGGGCCGAGCGGGAAGAAGTGATGGATGGCGAGGGCGATGGAGCGAGCGGCGTTCTCCATGAGAAC
>JBGSRG010000062.1:0-2308 GCA_041737685.1 Phycisphaerales bacterium
CGCCGAGGTCGCCGCCGACGTCGCAAACGGTGTCGATCCCGTCGCCGCGTCCTCCAACGCCCCCGCACGCCGACGTGCCAGCAACTCGCGCTTGGCGCTCTCGTCCAGTTCAACCTTTCGCTGCGCCAGCACCACCGCGCCCAGCATCGCCATCAGCAAAATCACACCCGCAATCTCAATCCCGCCCGGATGGTCCGCCAGCAGCGTAAAGCCCACCCCCTCCGGATTGCTCACGCTCAAATCCTTCGGCCATCGTGGATCATCCGAAGTGACCGTCTTGGTCGCGCCTTGCCCATACGCAATCGTCACCGAACCCACCAGCCCCGTCTCACCCGCAACCCCGCTTGATCTCAGATCCATGATCAGCGGCCCCGCCCCGCCCTCAACACCCGTTTCTCCGCGTGCAATCGCCTCATCCTCGCCCATCAAACCAGCACGACGCAGCGATTGCTCAACACGGCGCGGGAGCCACTCCATCCTTTCCGCACCATTGTCCACAACCGACCCAGAAACCGACTCCACGCCACGACCGATCAGCGTCGTAAGTCCCGCAAGCAAGATTAATCCCGTCACCGCCCCCAGAATCGGCTCCCGGCTGTAACGGTCATACTCACTCAGGCTTTCCACCGCGTCCGCCGTCGGCGTCTCGGTCGCAAGCATGATCACAAACAAGTACGTGATCAGAATCGCCCCGGCGTACACAATGATCAAGGCAAACGCCATAAACTCCGCTGACAGAAGCACATACAACCCAGCCGACGCCAGAATCGTCAGGATAAAGTACAACGCCGCATACACCGGCCGCCGATGCGTGATCACCCTTAACGAGGCACCCAGAGCCACGAAACTGAAAATGTAAAAGTGGTAGTTAGGCAAAACCCTTGGGTTGGCCAGCCCAATCGCCAGCAGCATCGCCCCAAGACCCGCCCCAGCAACCAATGCACCCAACAGCTGGGGGTTCAGGCCACGTCGCGGCAGAGCCAACGCCACGCCGATTGCGCCCAACGCACAGCCCGCGTACAAAAGGGCCGGGCTTGCAAGATTCGCGAGCGCCAATTCGACCACGCGAAAAAGCTCCCTGATCGATCCGACTCGGCGTCGGCTCGAACGCTCAGACCCTGGCCCACGCCCCAGCAACCCGCCGCCGGAACACCGGCGTGAAGGGCTGGAGGATAGAGCATGGGGGCAAGGCCTTCAACACGGCGCGGGATGTGCGAAACTTGGTTGTCGTGTCTTTGTTCCACGTGGAACAGCCAGCATGATCGACCCAGACCACGTTTGGCCCGCCGGGCTCGTTTATGATGCCTGCGGGATGGCGCCAACAACCGACAATTCCGGGCTTGTTAGGCTGGCGTGGCAGAAGAACCTGCCCAACTTGCTGACGTGCCTGCGGCTGCTGCTGGCGGCTGGTTTCTTTGTGATCCTCTCAGCACATCCCTACGCGGCACACCACCGCGAGCGGGAACTTTCGGCGACGGGAGATTTCGACGGTGTGCTGATCTTTGCGGCGGCGGTCTTTGTTCTGGCGGCCATCACCGATGCGCTCGACGGCTATCTGGCGAGGCGCTGGAACTGCGTCTCGGTGTTCGGACGGGTGATGGACCCGTTTGCCGACAAGATTTTGATCATCGGGGCGTTTGCGCTGCTGGCTTCCAAGCACTTTGTCGTGGAAACCGCGGCGATTGGGGGGGTTGGCCCAAGCACGGGCGGGCGCGGCATGGCATCGTTTGTCGAGAGTTGGATGGTGATCGTGATTGTGGCGCGTGAACTGCTGGTCACGTCGCTGCGAGCGGTGGTTGAGTCAAAGGGCGTGTCGTTCGCGGCGACGCTCAGCGGCAAACTGAAGATGGTGCTGCAGTCGGTCTGCGTGCCGGTGGTGCTGGTTTATCTCGCGAGACCTGTTGGTCCGGTGCCGCGGCCGCTGATGCCCGATGGTGTATCAGGCAGCGCACAAGATGTGTTTGCGATCGCAACGCGATGGCTGGTCTGGTTCACGATCGCCGTCACGTTGTGGTCGGCGGTGCCCTATCTCAGGCGAGCGGTGCGGGCGATGCGATGAGCGACTGCTCAGTATCGCGGGCGGACCGAGGCGGCCTGTTCGAGTTGTTCTTGCAGAATGCGGAGCGTGGGTGATGATTCGCCCAAGCGTTCGGCGATGGTGAGCCAACGCACGGCGTTGTCGCGGTCGCCCAGCGCCGCCGAGAGCACGCCCGAAGCGAAGGCAGCGTCGCGTTCGTGGACGAGTTGTCGTGGCGGGCTTTCGACCCGCAAGAGCGCCACGCGAAGGTCTTGACGGTCGCGATCGCTC
>JBGSRG010000075.1:0-4208 GCA_041737685.1 Phycisphaerales bacterium
GACGGTCTTGCCCTCGTCGAAGTGGATCGCCTTGACGATGCCCGCGATTTCGGGCGCGATCGTCACTTCGTCGATGGGCCTGAGGGTGCCGACAGAGGAGACGATGACCGCGACGGACTGCTTCCAGGCGGCGACGACGGAGACTTTGGGGGTGGGCGGCGGTTGGCTTGCGGGGGCGGCTGGTCGGCAGGAAGCGAGAAGGGCGAGGGTGGCGACGGAGAGGATGGTGGCGAGATGAAGGGTTATTTCGCGGCGAGTTGGGAGAGCGAGCATTCGGTCATGGGGGACGATGCTGCAGGGAGATGGCGACGGCGTGTGCGGATTCGAGTTCATCTTGTTCACAGCCCTACCCCGCCAGTGACCCTTGGGTTCGACAGCGTACACGTGATCGATGCGGCGGCGGAATTTGAGTGCGTTGGAAGGACAGGGGCCATGTGGCACTGGGGAGGAGCGAGGAGCAAAGGGGATTGGGCGGGAGGGGGCGCGGTTGGCGGGTTGAGGCGGGGACTGGTGAAGGCAAACCCGGCGCAGGACTTCTACGATTACGCCATGCACATCATTCTGGCCAATCCCCGCGGGTTCTGCGCGGGCGTTCATATGGCGATCGACGTGGTGGATCAGGTGCTGGACCTGCACCCTGAGAAGCCGGTGTACGTGTTCCACGAAATCGTTCACAACAAGCACGTCGTACAGCGGTTCAAGGATCGCGGCGTGAAGTTTGTGGAGGAGGTTGAGGACGTACCGGAAGGGTCGATTATTGTGTTCTCGGCGCACGGCATCTCGCCGGCGGTGCGAGAGCAGGCCAAGGTGCGGAACCTAACGGCTGTGGACGCGACGTGCCCGTTGGTGACGAAGGTGCATTCAGAGGCGATCCGGTATGCACGGCAGGGGTACGAGATTTTGCTCGTGGGGCACGCGGACCACCAAGAGGTGGTGGGAACACGCGGAGAGGCGCCCGATTCGATCCAAGTGGTGGAGAGTCCGGAGGACATTCCGCACCTGAAGATCAAGGATCCGAACGGGAACAAGATTGCTTACTTGACGCAGACGACGCTGAGCACCGACGACGCGGCGGTGATCATCGACGCGTTGAAACGGGCGTTCCCAAACATGAAAGACCCGCCGAGCAGCGATATCTGTTATGCGACGACGAACCGGCAGCAGGCGGTGCGCCAGATCGCGACTGAGGCGGACGTGGTGCTGGTGGTGGGCAGCAAGAACTCAAGCAACTCGGTGCGGTTGACGGAGATCAGTGCGAACGTTGGCGTGCCAGCGTTTTTGCTGGATGACGTGAGCGAACTGCGAGAAGAGTGGTTTGAGCATGTGCCGGATCGTGGTCATGGAGGCGGGGCGAGGGATGCACGGGTGTTGCTGACGGCCGGGGCGAGTGCACCGGAAGATCTGGTTGCCGAGCTGTGCCGAGAGTTGCTGGATCGGTGGGGAACCTCTGACGAGGGCAACCGCACGCTGGAGCAGCGCGACGTGTTCAACGAGGACACGGAGTTTGGTCTGCCGGCAACGCTGAAGCGTCTGATGCGGGAGAAGGGGATCGACCCGGATTCGCGGCGGATACGAGTGGGGAACTATGACCTGACGAGCCAGATCTATGGTGCGATGCCCAAGCGGGTGCCATTGACGGTTGGGGGCGATGCTGGCTCGAGCCGAGCATGAAGGTGGGGCTGCTTCAGGTTGAGATGAAGATTCCCGGCGCGAGGTCGTTGAAGGACAAGCGCCGGGTTGTTCGCAGTATCAAGGATCGGATGCATCGCGAGCATCTGGTGAGCGCTGCTGAGTTGGGCGCGAACGAGATTTGGAACATGGCGCTGCTGGGATTTGCGGTGGTCTCGGCGGATGCTTCCTATGCGAGATCGGTGCTTGCCGAGATCGTGAGCAAACTGGGCGCGTGGCCGGATGCAGAGTTGGCAGACTACGAGTTGGATGTGGTCGATGCGTCGGCGCTCGATGCGGATGGTGAGCCGGGACAGACGGCGGGGCCATTGTGGACGCCTGATGAGCGGCGGGAGGGGAGCGAGTAGGACCGGAGTGCGGTGGGACGGAGCTTTGATCGAGACGGAGGCGAGAGGTGATGAAAGCGGTGGACTCGATGGGGGCGGGAGGTACACAGAGCGTGCCGCTGTACGGACTTAACCCGACCGAACGGTTCAGCGATCACGCCGACGATTATGCGAAGTTTCGGCCGGGATACCCCGCCGCGGCGGTTGATTGGATTCTGGATGGCGTGAATGGCGATGGGTCGACAGCGCGCGTGGTTGATCTTGGTGCGGGGACAGGGATTTTTTCGCGGCTGCTGGCAGAGCGCGGGGTTCAGGTCCGAGCGGTGGAGCCGAATGCAGCGATGCGAGAGCGCGGAGCGTCGGCGAGCACAGCGCTTGTGGAGTGGCTGAGCGGGAGTGCCGAAGCAACGGGGGTCGATGAAGGGTGGGCGGACGTGGTTGTCGCCGCGCAGGCGTGGCACTGGTTCCGGCCCGATGAGACGGGGCGAGAAGTGCAACGAATACTGCGAGACGGGGGTAGGCTGGCGGTCGTGTGGAACTCGGACGACACCGGGAGCGAGCAGACGAGGGCGTTTCGTGAGGTGATGCAGCGTTTTGCGACCACGCCGCGGGTGCATGAGCAGATGATTGACGCGAGGGCGGTCTCGGGGCTGGGCTGGCCTGTGAATGTGCGGGAGCGCGGGTTTGCGCACTCGCAGCGGTTGACCGTTGACGGCCTGCTGGGCCGAGCACGAAGCGCTTCGTATGCACCGAAGGAGCCCATCGCGAGGAGCGCGATGGAGGCGGAGTTGCGGGGCGTGTTTGCGCGGTTCGCGGTGATCGAGCGTGCTGTCGCGGGTTCGGCGGTGAAAACACGCGAGCAAACCATCGAGATTGGCTACGTGGCGAGGGTGTTTCTGGCCGAGAAGGCGGTGGCGGACGACGATCGGCGCTGATGAGTGAGACGTGAGGGCCGCACCGGAGCGGTCGGATCGTTGGGTCGGCTGGTCGTCGGATCAGTCGCGGTAGATCACTTCCATCTCGGCCGCATGTTCTTCGATCGACTTGGGCGGACGAACGTTTGCCCGAAGGTCGTTGAGTTGCCACGGCCGCGCGACAATATCGCGGACGACGCGCTTGAAGTCTTCGCGGTCGTTGGCGAGAAAGAGTCGGCCGTTGACGCCGTCATGCACGAAGTCGGGTATTCCACCGATGTTGGCACCCAGCACTGGCACGCCACAGGCGAAACTCTCGAAAACGGTCTGAGGAGCGTTGTCCCACCAGACGCTGGGGACGACGGTGAGGTCCTTTCCGCCGAGCATCCACGGAATGTCGTGGTAGGAGTACTCGTAGCCGAACTTGAGCCCGGCCAGGCGTGGCTCGATGCGCCGGAACATCCACTCGATGACGTGGCCGTCGAGCGCAAAGACGCTGACGTGAAGTCGGTTGAGCGTTGGCGGGTCGAGTTCTTCGAGACAGTGGATGAAGAAATCGAGGCCCTTGTAATAGTTGTTGTAGCCCATGAAGTGCAATCGGATGGGCCGGTCCTGCGAGGCCGGCGTGCCGTCTGCTTGCGGTGTGGCAAAGGGTGGCGGATCAAAGACCAGGTCGCGTTTGAGCGCAACGACTCGGCTGATCCGGCTGCCGATGGGCAGCGTGGTGAGTCTTTCATGCTGGACGCCCATGCTCTGAAATTTTTGATTCACAAACGAACTGACGGCAAGCACGCGATCGCAGCGGTTGAGCATCTCGATCATGGCCCTGCGCCTCATGGCGTAGTCGTTGGCCGGTTTGGAAGAGGGTGGCTCCGGCTCAATGGCGTTGATAATGGGCTGGAACTGTGGGAGCGAGCGGTCGCGGGCATCGGTCGGGCCGGTCTGAGGTGGGGCGAGTTCGGCGAGAAGGTGTGGTGAGCGACCACGTGTGTCGGCTTCGGGCAGTTGCACGACACCGGAGGCGTTGGTGAGGGTCCGCGTGGGGCCGGGAAGCGTGAACGAACCGGTTGCGTCCTCGGGGTTGCTGACCATCGCTGCGCCGATCTTGGCAGAAGGCGATTGGGGAGTCTGATGGGATGGAAGGCTCAGTCTGGCCAATCGCCAGGCGGCTCGCGCGGCTCTGGGAAGGGCGGCCAGGGTCTCGCGGAGTTGAGCCTTCGCAAGTCGGCGGGCAGCCTGGGCAACATCTGGATGCTCGGCGACGAACTTGTGTTGGAGT